>JAOTYD010000004.1 GCA_029862005.1 Gammaproteobacteria bacterium
ACGGTCAAGGTTGAGATCGACAACAACGCCGGTACCGTCATTGCCAAGAAAGTTAACGTTGGTGGAGTGGGTGATAGAAGTACATTATCACTCAGGCCCGAGCGCGTCACGGTTAATCCGGAACCGGGCTCATTACCCAATATTTTCAACGGCGTTGCCGAAGAATTGATTTACCTCGGGGACCACATCCGTACCCGTTTCACGGTATTGGGGCATGACGATTTTATTGTAAAGATTCCAAATTCAGCCAATCACGCGCAACTTGAAGAAGGTGGCACGGCTAATATCGGCTGGACTGCGGAAGACTGTCGAGCACTGGACCCATCGGATTAGTTTCCGGGGTAATAGGTCATTCGACAAATTTTTCGTTTATTTATAACTAGATACAAGCAAAGAGGAGCATTTTTGATGAACAAGATTTTAACAAAGACCCTGCTGGCAACAGTAGCAGCTGGAGTGGTCTCAATCGCCCACGCGGATACTACGATGGTCGTGGTTTCCTGGGGTGGTGCCTACACTAAAAGCCAGCAGCGTGCTTATCACGAGCCTTACATGAAATTGAATCCGGGCATTACCATAGTTAACGACGATTCCGCTTCGGAAGGAGCCTCAAAACTTAGGGCACAAGTGGAAGCAGGCAATGTTACCTGGGACTTACTCGACGCTGAAGCGCCAAATGCAATAACGTTATGCGACGAAGGCCTGGTCGAAGAAATTGATTTCGACAAGGATCTCGCTCCGGCACCCGATGGAACCCCGGCCAGTGTAGATTTCGGCAAGGCACTAGTATCAGACTGCTTTATTCCGCAGATCGCCTATTCGACCACACTTGGCTATCGTTCCGATATTTTTGATGTCGCGCCCACCAAAATGGCGGATGTCTTCGATCTGAAAAAATTCCCCGGCAAGCGTTCCCTCGAGAAACGTCCCGATCCGAATCTGGAATGGGCCCTGATTGCCGACGGCGTCGCGCCTGAAGATGTTTATAAAGTGCTGGATACCGAGGAAGGAGTCGCCAGAGCCTTCGCAAAACTGGACACCATCAAGGACCACGTTGTCTGGTGGACCAAGGGTTCCCAGCCGATGCAGTTACTCGCCGATGGAGAGGTGGCGTTTGGTTCCGCGTATAACGGCCGGTTGTTCGAGGCAATCGAGGTCAACAAGCAGCCGATTAAGATGCTCTGGGATGCACAAGCAATTCAGTTAGACGGCTGGGTGGTTCCCAAAGGTGCGCCTAATAAGGATGAAGTCATGAAATACCTGCGTTTTGCAACCGACACTCAACGGCTTGCAGACCAGGCGAAGTATATTTCCTATGGCCCCCTGCGCGCCTCTTCCGCACCGATGGTTGGTAAACATGCAGACCTCGGCATAGATATGGCCCCGCATATGCCAACGGCACCCGAGAATATGAAAGGAGCCATTTTCTATGATTTCGAATGGTGGGCGGATAACAAGGACGATTTGGCCGAACGTTTTGAAGCATGGCTGGCTAAATAAAGGCTGTTAGATAGAGGCTGTTAGAGAGACTCTAGTAAAAATTAATCCGGGGTTCCGATGAGGGCCCCGGATTAAACTAACGAAACGGAACAACATAAAATGGCTACTGCTGAAGCTGAAAATGAATTGATTACGACCGCCGATGGCGTTCCGTTGAAGGAAAGCCTGAAGAAGGCGCTTTGGCAACGCAAAAAAACAGCATTGCTGCTGGTGGCGCCACTCTTTCTCTTCGTCCTGATTACCTTCCTTATTCCTATTTTCGATATGCTCATTCGCAGCGTTGACAACTCTATTGCTGGCGAACAATTTCCAAATGTCGTCGTAGAAATAAGGAACTGGGACCTCGATTCCACTGAGTTACCCGATGAGGCAACGTTTCAGGCGCTGATAGAAGATTTCAAAGTTGGTGCCAAGGAAAAAACCATTAGCCGCCTGGGCAGGCGCCTGAACTATGAACAGTCGGGCATGTCCGGCCTGTTTAGAAAAACCGCGCGCAAGATCAAAAAACTGGAAAGCTGGGAATCTGCAAAAGCAGCAATGATTGCCATCGACAAGGATTGGGGCGACATCGAAACCTGGAGGCTGATCAAACGGGAAAGTGGTAAATACTCCAGTTCCTACTACCTCGCTGCATTCGATGCCCAAAAGAATAGCGATGGCTCGATTGCGATGAAAGCCGAGGACCAAAAAGTCTATATAGCCTTATTTTGGCGAACTATCAGGCTAAGTTTCACGATAACCTTTCTTACCATAATTTTGGGTTACCCGATCGCCTACCTGTTATCGACCGTAAAAACCAAGACCAGTAATATGTTAATTATCCTGGTGTTACTGCCATTTTGGACCTCACTTCTGGTCAGAACCTCGTCCTGGATAGCGCTGTTACAAAAAGAAGGCGTGTTAAACGATATCCTGGTTGGTATCGGAATACTGGGTGACGATAATCGGCTGGCGATGATTCATAACGAAACCGGCACCGTTATCGCGATGACCCATATCCTGCTGCCGTTCATGGTTTTGCCGCTATTCAGCGTGATGAAAACCATTCCGCCAAGTTGGGTGCGAGCGGCACGATCGATGGGGGCAACCCCGTTTACAGCGTTTTGGCGCATTTACCTGCCCAATACCATCCCAGGTATCGGAGCGGGCGGTATCCTGGTTTTTATATTAGCCATTGGTTATTACATCACTCCGGCGCTGGTTGGCGGTACCAAGGGCACCTTGATCAGCAACTTTATCGCCTATCATATTTCAACATCTCTGAACTGGGGCCTGGCCGCCGCGCTTGGAACCATACTGCTGCTGCTGGTATTGGCCTTGTATATTCTGTACGACAAAGTTGTCGGCATCAATAATATGAAACTGGGGTAGACGATGGCCTTACCGATTCACGCCACACTAGGCGAACGCATCTGGCACTACTGCTTTTTAACCATCTGCGTATTAATATTCTTATTCCTGATATTTCCGATACTGATTATTTTGCCGCTATCGTTCAACGCGCAGCCATTTTTCTCTTTTACTTCGGAAATGCTCCAGCTCCAGCCAGAAGCATTTACCACCAAGTGGTACGAGGAATTTTTAAATAGCCGTAACTGGCAAGGTGCCGTTAGAAACAGTTTCATCATCGCTTTCTTTTCAACGATCATATCAACTTTCCTGGGCACCCTGGCCGCACTGGGACTGAGTCGGCCCGATTTCCCGTTTAAAACCACGATAATGGGGCTACTGATTTCGCCTATGGTGGTGCCGCTGATCATTTCCGCCGCGGGGATGTTTTTCTTCTATTCGAGAATCGGATTGCAGGGTACGCATGTCGGTGTCATATTGGCACACGCGGCCCTGGCAACTCCGTTTGTGGTGATTACAGTTACCGCCACGCTCACCGGTTTCGATCACAGTCTGACTCGGGCAGCTGCCAGCCTGGGATCTAACCCCACCCATACTTTCTTCCATGTCACCGTGCCGCTGATCATACCCGGCGTCATTTCCGGGGCGCTGTTTGCGTTTATTACCTCTTTCGATGAAGTCGTGGTGGTGTTATTCGTTGGCAGTTACAACCAGAGAACCATACCCTGGCAAATGTTTTCGGGAATCAGGGAGCAGATAAGCCCCACCATTATGGCAGTTGCTACCATATTGATTATGATATCAGTCGCATTATTGGTATTTTTGGAACTGATGCGCCGGCGAACTGAACGCCTACGCGGCATTACGCCCCACTAATCGGCAACAGAAAATCCTGTCTGGTGAACAACACCGGCGGCTATTAACTCATCGATTTCAGGCCACCACATACTCTCCGGGGGGTGCATAAATATTTTGTCGATAAACTCCGGTGCTACTCCCTGATTTACAAATATCGCCATGTCTTTGGCTTGTTCGTTGTCAACATTGATCGAGGGAATAAGGCTGTAGGTCTTGTACTGATGAAATCCCAGTCTCGCGTTCGTTCCCAGTGAGCGGGTAGTGCCGGCAACAAACGCTGTGGTGCAAGACGACAGGCATTGTTCCAGAGAAAAAGTTTGCAACTTGTTTTCCCTGATTAATCTTGCTAACCCCCTACCTTCGTATATCTGACCACCCTCACTATCGAGAATTATCCCCGTGACTCGTGGATGCCGGTCAATTAAATCCGAGACATTATTCGTGATGCCGATTTCGAGCGGGCCGCGCAAGTGAATGAGGGTATCTTGTTTGATCAAATCCAGTGAGTATTCAGGGATTGGTGGCTTGATTCGTTCGAGCGCCAGCTTTTGTTTATAAATTTGCAGAGACTGATAGGTCTCTAATGTCGAAATCAAAATTACCGCCAAACTCACGGCCACGGCAAATTGTGCTGCAAGCGCCCGCATCCGGCCGGTGTTCAATCTGATACGCGTAGCACAGGAGCGTAAAACGCCAACCACCTGCCAGGGATAAATGACCAACTTTACGACGATAAAGTAAACGATTACAGCGATCGTGACGGCAATTTCATCGACGATAAAGGGTGGGAATAGTAATCGCTCCAGCAGGCCAAGTAATAAAAACAACAGCACAAAATTAACCCAAAAGGCCTGGGTTAACGAGACCCTACCCTGCCAATGTTTCTTTATGTAATCTAATAAATAAGTTTTCACTAAAGCCCACAAATTCAGGACGTAGATGGTCCGACCATATAATCACCAGTCCGGGTTCCAGTCGTTTATACTACAGCGATTTGAAGTGAATGGGAGCCATACATTACCGTCTGGGACGGCCAGGTACTCGAAGAAGAATGGCCGGTATTACTCACAGGCGTACCAAATAAAGATGAGGCCAGGGAGTTCCTGGTTCATGCATCATCACCGGCGCAGCAAGCAGCTCTGACCAGGTACATCAATTACGGTCCGATGCGGGCATCTGCAATTGACATTATCCGCGACGGAGAACCATGGATTCATAACGGTAAAGACGTTTTCGAACACATACCGATCTGCCCAGAAGTTATGCCTCGCACAATTGTTGCCGATCCCGAATGGTGGGCCGACTATGGCGGATCCGTGGATGAGCGTTACACAGCCTGGATTAGCTCGCTCTAACAACAATGACAACCTTGTAAACCCCGGGTACTATTCGGATCGATACTTTTTGTCGCTACCGTCATGAGACCTCAGATCCTACCGAAAAGCCTACATCTTGTATTTGAAAAAATGTTAGCCGTATCGATATGAATACGGGTGACAGGGTGTACTACCTGTACATCGATAAAAACGGCACCCCGATAAAATTCGCCGCCATCGTGCTGGGGCTCGAGGCGGACGGTATCCTGATTCGCGTCGGACGTTACGATGTGCACAGCAAAGAAGTATCGACCTTTGAATCGGTCGTTTCGGAAGCATCGTTGCAGCCACGTAGCATACCCTGTAGCTATGAAGATGAACTGCAGGAAAAGGCGTAACCGTCCTTGATCACAACCCTCAATGCCATCGCGCCAATCTTCCTGATCATCGCCACCGGTTACCTGTTGTTCAAAACCCGGATTGTCGACGAGTCGGTATGGTCGGCGATCGAGCATATCTGTTTCTACCTGCTGTTTCCGTTTCTAATCATACGCACGCTCAGCCGCGCCGATCTTGGCAGCGTGCCGGTAATCGATTTCATGATCGTAATCATCGTTGCCATTATTGGCATGTCGGTATTGCTGATCCTGACACAGGTGCTGGTGTGGCGGCGTTTTCCGCAAAGCGGGCCGAGTTTCAGCAGCATATTTCAGGGTGCGACCCGATTCCATGGTTTCGTCGCAATCGCCGTCATCGGCCCTCTTTACGGTGATGCCGGAGTAACCCTGGCGGCGCTGGCGCTCGCTGTCATGGTGCCGCTACTGAATGTCATTTCGGTCGTCGTGTTATCGATTTACGGACACAGCGAGACCCGGCCGCAAGTGGTGGTGATAGGCAAAAAAATAGCGACCAACCCGTTGATTATCGCCTGTATCGTGGGCTTGTTGTTCAACTGGCTGGGCATGCCTGACATACTGTTCGACGCGATCGACATCATCGGTGCCGGTGGTCTCGGACTGGCATTGCTCGCGGTTGGTGCGGGTATGAACCTGGGCCAGGCGGCACAGCACAAAATGCTGCTCACGATCGGTGTCCTGACCCGCCTGATCGGCATGCCCGCGATCGTCATCGCAATGTCGTGGCTGGTCGGGCTCGACGGGCTTGCGCGTACAGTTGCGATCATCGCCGGCGCGGTCCCGACCGCGGCGTCGGCTTATGTCATGGCGCGCAAAATGGGGGCAATGCAGAGCTGATGTCGAGTATCGTGACCTTCCAGGTCATCGTCGCTTTCTTTACGCTGCCGTTATTTATCTATATCGCCGAACAGCCCTAGAGGACGTCATCACTTCGAGCCTGGCTTTGTTGCTAATTTTATCGATGTAACAATAAGGTGGGCGGAAAACTTTTTTGACGAGCAAAAAAGTATTCCGCCCACGGTGACCAGCATAGTTACCTAAAAGGAGTCAGGAAAACCTGTCATACCACAGCTGGACCTCAACAGAGCCCTGTCATCCCGCGGCTTGACCGCGGGTTCCAGTACTCGATTACCTGCAAGCTAATAAAATCTAACGGCTACCGCGATCGAGCCGCGGGATGACAGTTTTCTGGAGCGTGGTAAGTCCTCAAGATTGTGGGGGGATCAGGACAAAGTTACCAAAATGCTGTTTCTTGAGGAATTCCTGTTGCGCGATTGCGATATCTTCTAGCGGGAAAATTTTTGCGACCAGCGGAATGATTTCACCACGCTCGATATAGCCGACCAGGTTCGGAAACACCGGTTCATCCCAGGCGGTACAGCCGATCAACCTTAAATCCTTGAGATAGAAATCTCGCATATCCATGTTCACCATCGGCCCGGCGATGGCACCAGATGATGCGTAACGCCCGCCCCGGCTGAGCAGTTTGAGCAGGGGGGTAAATCCGGCACCGGCAACATTATCGATCACCACATCAACACTGGACTCTCCCAGTTCTGCGATCAGATCAGTGCCGCGTTCGACGATGCGATCGATATTAAGGTGCGCAACCGAGTCAATTTTAGACTTTCCGACGATCGCGGTTACCCGTGCACCCCTGCGTTTTGCCAGCTGCACCACGGCCGAACCGACGCCACCCGAGGCCCCGGGCACCAGCACATGGTCACTCGCGCCAACGCCGGCTCGATGAACCATGTTCTCTGCCGTGCCGTAGGCGCAGGGAATGGTCGCCAGTTCTACATCGCTCCAGTCACAATCTACACTGAATACTTCGCTCGCCGGTACTTTAACGTACTGCGCGAAGGCGCCGTCAAAATCCGAGGCCATCCAGATATTGTCGAGCGAATCGAATCCGTCGACACGCATGCAGGCACGCACCAGCACGCGCTGACCTGTCCACGAGGCGTCGACATCCTCGGCCCGCGCTACCACCTCACCACAGCAATCGGTTCCCTGGATGAACGGGAACGGCGTGGCCCGGTTCCAGCCACCATCGGCGAGTTCGCCGGGATCTCGATCGTTATCGGCGAACTGCTCGGTGCCGCTGGTTACCGACGACGAATACCAGCCCAGGCGCGTATTGATCTCGGTGTTATTAATCCCCGCGGCGAGCACCTTTAGTAATAGTTCGCCGGATTCAAGCCTGGGGATCGGCACGTCGCGATAGTCGAGCTTGTCATAGTCTCCATTGCCGGTTGTTACTACCGCTTTCATGCTTTCCTGGCCGGGATTAAGATCGAACCGATTGGGTTTGCTACGGGTTAAATAACTGAGATCGGGCATTTTCTTTTCCCTGTATCGATGACCGGCAGCATAATCGTCGCAACCAAATTTGTCGAATGACTCCCTGTATTCCTACCGGTTTAAAACAGGATTCTGTGATACAAATCCTGTACTGTTTAGCCAACAAATCACTATAATCGTTGGGGATTTATTAAAATAATTATATGCACGACTATTTCAATCTCGGCAATTACCAGCGACCAATAACCACTTCCGTCGAAGCGGCACAAACCTGGTTTACGCGTGGTTTGATCTGGTGTTATGGCTTCAACCAGGAGGAAGCCGTGCGCTGTTTTGACAAAGTTATCGAGCTCGATCCAAAGTGCGCGATGGGCTACTGGGGCATCGCTTACGCGGCCGGTCCTTTTTATAACAAGCCCTGGGCATGGTTCGGATTCCAGGAACGTGACGAGGCGATCGCCTACTGCCACGAATACGCGTCCAGGGCAGCAGCATTAAAGCAAAATGCCAGCCCGGTTGAGCAGGCACTGATCAACGCACTATGCGCGAAACATCCGGCCGCAGAGGCAAAAGACCAGGCGGCACTGGATAACTGGGCGCAGGACTACGCCGATGCAATGCGGCGTGTTTACGATGAATTTGCCGAAGATCTCGATGTCATTTGCCTGTGCGCGGAAGCGGTCATGAACCTGACGCCGTGGAAGCTGTGGGATTTACATCATGGCGTCCCGGCGCAAGATGCCTGTACCGAAGAGGCAATCGCAATTCTCGAGCATGGCCTGGGAATTGTGGCACGGGAAAATCTCGAACCCCATCCAGGCATCCTGCATTTTTACATCCACGTTTACGAAATGTCGCCCACGCCCGAGAAAGCATTACCCTGTGCCGATCAATTGCGCAATCTATGCCCCGAGGCCGGGCACCTGGTTCACATGGCGAGCCACATCGACAGCCTCTGTGGGCATTGGCAGAATGCCGCCGATGCCAATCGCCGCGCGATCAAGGTCGATCGCGAATATGTCAAACTGCGCGGTCGTGACGAGTTTTACATGATCTCGATCGTGCACAATCACGACTTCAACATCTGGGCGTCGATGTTTCTCGGTCAGTTTGACGAAGCCTTGCAAAGCGCCGATGAAATCTGCGACCTGGTACGCGACAAGAGGCGACTCGGCGACAAGTGGTACCTGGCCTCGACCCTCGACGGCTACTATGCCGGGCGCGCCCACGTACTGGTGCGTTTCGGGCGCTGGCAACAGATCTGTGATGAAGACATGCCCTATAAGCCCGACGCAGTGCCGATTACGACGATTCTGCTGGTGTACGCCAAGGCAATCGCGCATGCGGCCCTCGGTGATCTCGATTCGGCACGTACCTACCAGCAGGAATTTTACAAACGCTATCGACAGGTGCCCGAATGGCACATCATGGCAAATAATCCGAGTCGCGACATTCTTGCGGTTGCGCAGGCCATGATGAATGGTGAAGTCGAGTATCACGCCGGTAATCACGAGCTCGGGTTTCGTTACCTGCGTGAGGCAACCGTACTTTGCGATAACCTCGAGTACTCGGAGCCCTGGCCCTGGATGCACCCACCGCGTCATGCGCTCGGTGCGCTGTTACTCGAGCAAGGTCGTGTCGATGAAGCCCTTATCCATTACCAGGATGACCTCGGCATCTACAATCGTCTACCGCGCTGCGCCCAGCATCCCGGCAATATCTGGGGTCTGCACGGTTATCATGAATGCCTGACCCGACTCGGACGGCTTGACGAGGCTGAGGCGATCAAACCGCGCCTCGATGAAGCGATGCGACAATCCGATATCGAGATCAAGTCTTCCTGCTGCTGTCGCGGCATGAAAGCCAGCTAACCTTCCGGTCCTTACGCAAAAAGATACTGCCAGGGCTCGCGGAAAACATTTTTGACGGGCAAAAATGTATTCCGCGCGCTGGAACTATCTAGATGGCGTTAAAAGAATCGGGAAAACCAGTCGCCACCTTCTCAAAACTTTAAGTTAGTACGGGCTATCACCAGAACTAAAAACAGCCGAGTCGATGAGTATGACAAACTATTTACGTGAACTTGACCGGCATTCCTGACCCTCTCAATGCTGCCTCGGTGGTCACAGTGGGTGAAATACATTTTTGCTCGTCAAAAATGTTTTTCACCCGCCCCTGCACGATCCCCTGCTTCGAAGAGGCCTAGCGTATCGAAAATAGCCAGATCAGTGTGAGTGAGATTAAAGCTAACGGCCTCTTACCTGGACTTCGTGGCCCGATTCCTCGGGTTCGTCGTCGACCATTTCCGGCGGGAAGCCGGGGGCGAGAATCTCGACCTGCGCTTTTTCCTCCAGACGCTTGATGATATTGGGAGATAACTCGCGCGGCCCGTAACGTTCCTGACCCTGCTGAAATATCTGCTCCATCAGCGGCGCCAACTCGAGTTCGAGCCCACCCCGTTTCGCAACATCGTTGAACAGCCCGATGTCCTTGCAGACCAGGTCCATGGTAAAGCTGATATCGCGACTACCGTTTAATATGACCTGGCTTTCGGTTTCGTGCACGAAGGAGTTGCCGGATGAGATTCTGATTGCCTCGTAGGTCGTGTTCATATCCATACCGGCGACCTTGGAAGTAACCAGCGCCTCGCACAGGCTTAACAAGTTCGCGGTCGCGAGATAATTGGTGACGACTTTCAGCACCGAGGCTGAACCGAGTTCCCCGGTGTGCAGGATGCGCCGTCCCATCGTGGTCAACAGCGGCAACATGGTTTCGAAAGTCGCGCGCTCACAACCGGCAAAGATGGCGATGTTACCGGTTGCCGCACGGTGACAACCGCCGGAAACCGGGCAATCGACCGGTTCGGCACCTACCGCCCTGACCTTTTCACCCAGACGCAGCACTTCATCCTTGTCGGTTGTGCTCATCTCCGCCCAGACCTTGCCTGGACCCAGGCCCGCCAGCGCGCCGTCTTCGGCTTCCATGACCATTGCGCTGGCGGCCGGACTCGGCAGGCAGGTTATCAGGACGTCGACGTTTTGCGCCATCTCTCGCGGACTATCAGCCCATGCGGCGCCGCCATCGAGAAACGGCTGTGCGATCCCTGCATCCAGATCCCTGACTGTCAGGTTGACACCGTTTCGCAGCAGGCTGCCGGCAAGCTTGCCACCCACATTTCCAAGACCGATAAAACCCACTTTAAGCATTTGAATCCACCCCGAGACCGAATCAAAACTGCGCCGAATTCTACGCTTCATTTCCCGCCCGGGTAAACAATATTTTTGTTCATGCCCGATCGATCAACTTGATGCTGGATTTGGATCCCGCGCATCTTTATACTCGCGCTGCCTTGCAACCCTATATCACTACTCGAGACTTGACTGATGGCTAAACTCACAACCGTATACTGGCGCGACATCCCGGCCCAGGTTATCGCCAAGGAACGCCGCGACACGGCCAAGATCGTGCTCACTGAGCGCTTTGCCGAAGCCATCGACAAGGCCGCAATGCGTGCCAGGATGGCAGGAACGGATGCTTACCTCGAGCAGTGGCGGCGCGAGGTTGTCAATTGCGGCAAGGATTTGCAGGCCGCGGTCGATGATGCTGCCAAAAAGCTCGAACATGACTACGATGACGCACGTCTCGAGGCATTGATCAGTAACGGGGGCAACAACAGCTGAATCGATGATGCTGCAGGGGCGAGCGGAAAACTTTTTTGACAGGCAAAAAAGTATTCCGCGCGCTGTGACCAGTATCAGGATGGCCTTATGAAGTATGTCATTCCGGCGCAAGCCGGAATCCAGTCCAGCTATCCCGCACGCAATGCGCCTCCTCCTGGATCCCGCGGTTAAACCGCGGGATGACATAACTAACTGTCATTCCAACGGCTTGATCAAATCAGGGCCCTCGTTACGCGAATTGCTGACGGCGCTACTGACGGCGTAATACTGGTAATCGGGAGCAGTTTCAAGTAACAGTTGGTCAGCGGCGTCGGTTTGATCCGAGCTACAGTCAAGCCAGGCCGTATAATCCTGCGGCGCGATATAAACCGGCATGCGTTGATGTAATTCCTGCATTGTACCCCTGGCCTCGGTCGTCAGCACCGCGCAGGATTGAATTTCATTGCCCTCGGCATCCTGCCAGTGTTCCCAGATACCGGCCATTGAAAAAAGTTGATGATCGATATGGCAGCAGTAGGGTTGCTTATGTCCGTTTTCGAGCCGCCATTCGTAGAATCCGTTGGCCGGCACCAGGCAACGGCGACGTTTATAGGCGTTGCGGAATGAAGGTTTCTCGGCGACGGTTTCGGCGCGCGCATTAAACATTCGGTTCCCCATCGTAACATCCTTCGACCAGGAGGGAATCAGTCCCCAGCGATAGAGGCTGAATTTTGAGTCGCTGAGTGCCAGCACCGCGGTTGTCGGTGCGATGTTATAACGCGCCGTGAAAAGGTCGGGTGGGGGCACATTGTAATGCTCTATAATATCGCCAGCCTGGGCATCCAGAAAAAACCGTCCACACATTACGACCCCCGAATCAACTTTCAAATCGACGTGAATACCGCATAATAACGCAGTTTCACTCGCGCTAGACAGATGCCACTGCTACAGGCCAGGAATCTTCACCACAGCTTTGGTGACCAACCGTTGCTTGATAACGTCAACCTGACGCTCGAAGCGGGTGAACGGGTGTGCCTGGTCGGACGCAACGGTAGCGGTAAATCGACCCTGTTGAAAATTATCGCGGGTAATATAAAGGCAGACGAGGGCGAAATCACTCACGCTGCCGAGATGCGCGTTGCAGCCCTTCAGCAGGATGTTCCCAAGAAATTCGATGGCAGCGTTTACGACTGTATCGCCCTGGGCATCGGTGAACTCGCCGGGATCATCACCAAATGGCATCACGCGGCGCTTGAATCGACGACGAATCCTGGCGCTCTCGATCGCATGCAGTCCTACCAGGATCAAATCGAAGCACACGACGCCTGGAATCTTGAAACCCGGATTTCGAGCACGATTTCGCGTCTGTCGCTGCCGGCCGACCAGCTTTTCGACGGACTTTCCGGCGGTATGAAGCGACGGGTCCTGCTCGGCCAGGCGCTGGTAGCGGAACCGGATTTACTGTTACTCGACGAGCCTACCAATCATCTCGATATCGATTCGATTCTGTGGCTCGAAAACCTGTTGCTGGGATTCAACGGTACACTGGTATTTATCACCCACGATCGCAGCTTCCTGCAGCGACTCGCAACCCGCATCATCGATCTTGACCGCGGACAGTTGACTAGCTGGCCCGGCGACTACGAGAGGTACCTGGAGGCGCGGGCCGCGCAACTGGAAACCGAGGCTCGACATAACGCGCTGTTTGACAAAAAACTGGCGCAGGAAGAAAACTGGATCAGGCAGGGCATCAAGGCACGGCGTACGCGCAACGAGGGTCGTGTGCGTGCCCTGGAGAAGATGCGCAGGGAACGGGCAATGCGGCGCGAACGCAGCGCAAGCGCGACGTTAATCACGCAACAGGCAGAGACCTCGGGCAAGATCGTTATCGAAGCTGAAAACCTCGGCTTCAGCTGGGAGGACAAACCGATCGTCAGCAATTTCAGCTGCAAGATACTGCGCGGTGAAAAAATCGGAATCCTGGGTCCAAACGGTTGCGGAAAATCGACGCTGATTCAGCTGTTGCTTGGTCAGCTGAAGCCGCAGACGGGCTGGATCAGAACCGGCACCCGGCTCGAGATTGCCTATTTCGATCAACATCGTGAAACACTCGATCCAGAGATATCGGTACGCGACAATCTCGGCGCGGCGGGCGACCAGGTCACGATCAACGGACAGTCACGGCACGTGGTCGGTTACCTGAAGGACTTCCTGTTCAACGAGAAATCAATCCACATGCCGGTTAAGGCGCTGTCGGGTGGAGAACGCAATCGGCTGCTGCTGGCGCGCCTGTTTACGCGCCCCTTCAACCTGCTGGTCATGGATGAACCGACCAATGATCTAGATATCGAAACCCTGGAATTACTCGAGGCACTCATCATCGACTACAGCGGCACGCTGTTGCTGGTCAGCCACGACCGCGTCTTTATCGACAACACGGTCACCAGCACGCTGGTATTCGAAGGTCCCGGCCTGGTCAGGGAATATGTCGGTGGTTACGAGGACTGGTTGCGCCAGCGTCCGCAGGACAAAACCGTCACCTCGAAATCATCGGTCGCACAAAATCCGGTAACAACAGCGCCCAGGCGCCAACCCGATCAAAATGAGTTACGCGCCCTGCCCGGCAAGATTGAAAAACTGGAAGCCCGGATCGAGATCCTGCAGCTGAAAGCCAGTACACCGGATTATTACCAACAGGACGCCAAAGTCATTCGCGACGAACAGCAGCGGTTACAGCAGCTCGAGTCCGAGCTGCAGGATCTGTACCATCGCTGGGAAGAACTCGAAGCGGGATAGCTTCAATCCTGGGCAATGTCGAGCCAGGCGCCTTGGGTAATCTGCTGCAACTGTTGCGGGTTCATGCGAAATACCGATTCCGGGGTACCGGCGGCTACCCAGATTACGGCGTGACGCCACAGCGAATCATCGAGCAGGGTACGCAGCGATTTGGCATGGCCCACTGGCGGCACTCCGCCGATCGCAAATCCGGTCTGTTGCCGCACAAATTCCGCGTCGGCCTTGCCGAGCTCGATTCCGGTTTCAAGTCTCACTTTTTGCAGGTCGACGCAACGATCGCCGGCGCACATAATCAGCACTGCTTCGTTATTGGCCTGGTCCCTGAAGATCAATGAATTCGCAATCTGACCAACCTCGCAACCGAGCGCATCGGCGGCCAGTTGTGCGGTTCGCACCGCGTCCGACAAAATCCTGATCTCGCATTCGTATCCTGCCCGTTCGAGACAGTTCTTCACTTTGAGGTTGGCGGGTTTCACCGAAACTAACGCTACTTTCGCGATCTGAAATGCTATGATGCCGACATTCTACAGGATCGAAAAACCGAGTGAAGCACAGAGAGGCGAGTTCAGACAAGTTAGTCGTTATATCCCGGAACCAGCACGCTATTTCAAGAAAATCGATATCCGATTCCGCACTCAAGGTGCTTTATCGGTTGTCCAAGTCAGGCCATAGAGCCTGCCTGGTGGGCGGGGGTGTACGCGACCTGCTGCTCAAGATGCAGCCCAAGGATTTTGACGTGGCCACCGATGCCACGCCGGAGGAAGTGCGTGCACTGTTTAAAAATAGCCGCATCATCGGGCGTCGTTTCCGACTGGTCCACATCCGCTTCGGCAGAGACATCATCGAAGTCGCAACGTTTCGAGCCCATGACGAGGATTCACCCAAAACTGAACTCGATCGTCACGGGCGCATTTTACGTGATAATACCTTCGGCGATATCGAGGAAGATGCGCTGCGTCGGGACTTTACCGTCAATGCCCTCTACTACGATATCCATGATTACTCGGTGCTCGATTACGTCGGTGGATTACAGGATATCGAAGACCGGCAATTGCGCCTGATCGGTGACGCGGCAACGCGTTACCAGGAAGATCCGGTGCGCATGCTGCGCGCGGTGAGATTTGCGGCCAAGCTCGATTTTTCGATTGAAGAATCAGCTGCGAGTGAAATTTACGAATACGGCCACCTGCTCGCGGTCATTCCACCGGCACGGATGTTCGATGAAGTGATCAAGCTGTTTCACTCGGGTAAGGCTGTGCGTGTGTTTGAGCTGCTGCGCGAGTACCGACTGCTAAAATACCTGGTGCCCGCCCTGGACGAGTGGTTGCAGGAAGAACCCAGCGAATCGATGCTCGACTTTATCGACCAGGCGCTGGTTAATACCGATAACCGTGTTAACACCGGTCAATCGGTATCACCCGGTTTTATTTTCGCGATCCTGCTATGGCCGGTAGTACAGCAACAGGCAATCCGGATGCAGCCGGACCGACAGAAAATGATAGGCGCACTGGCCCAGGTCGGCGAAACCGTTATGAAACGCCAGGTGCGCCACGTTTCGATACCGCGACGCTTTAGCCAGATGGCGCGCGATATCTGGACTTCGCAGCCGCGTTTTCATCGCACCCAGGGCAAACAACCAATGCGCCTGCTGGCCTATCCGGTGTTTCGTGCGGCCTATGATTTCATGTGCATACAGGCGATGGTCGGATTGTTCCCGCATCGGCTCAGTCACTGGTGGACTGATTTCCAAAGCAAACACGAGGTTGTCGCCGAGCCGTCACGAAAAAAAACACAGCAACCACGAAGACGGCAAAGACGCAATGCCGGCTGAAGAAGTTTTCATTGGGTTGGGGAGCAACATCGGCGATTCATCGACCATCGTTGAGCAGGCCATGATCGCGCTGGGTAATATCAGCCATTGCAGTCTGCGCGCGAGTTCGTCGCTGTATCGCAGCGAAGCGATCGGCGATATTCCGCAGGATGACTATATCAACGCCGTTGTGCTGCTCGATACCAGCCTCGAGCCGATCGAATTACTGCTCGAAATGCAGGCCATTGAATACGCCTATTATCGCCGCCGCGAGCAGGAAGAACGCTGGGCGCCGCGCACCCTCGACCTGGATATAATCCTGTTCGGCGATCGCAGTATCGACGACAGTCACCTGGTTATTCCGCATCCACAGTTTGCGCAGCGATTATTCGTCCTCGAACCGATGTTTGAGATCGATGGCGACCGATTTATTCCGGGATACGGTAGTTTGAGTTATCTTATCGATAATGCCCCTGCAATCTCGCTCGAAAAGCTGGTAAATTCGCGTGACTGAACGGTTTCGCTACATTGTGGTCGAGGGCCCGATCGGGGTTGGCAAGACCAGTCTTGCCAGCAAGCTGGCCGATGAATTTGAAAGCGAGTTACTGCTGGAGAAACCCGAGGAGAACCCGTTCCTCGCCAACTTTTATCACAATCCCCGTCAATATGCGTTATCGGCACAGCTACATTTCCTGTTACAGCGCGCACAACAGGTACAGGATTTCCGCCAGGCCGACATGTTTCATGGATCCTACATTGCCGATTTCATGGTCGACAAGGACAGACTGTTTGCGCAGATGACGCTCAGTAGCGACGAGCTTGCGCTTTACCAGAAAATCTATACGCACCTGACGCTTGATGCACCAAAGCCCGACCTGGTGATTTACCTGCAGGCACCCGTGGAGACGCTGCGCCAACGCATCGCGCGACGCGGAATCGATTACGAACAGCAGATTCGCGATGACTATCTGATGCGCCTGTCAGAATCCTACACCCGCTTTTTTTATGACTACGATGACAGTGCACTACTCACCGTTAATACCGAGTCTACAGATCTGATCAATAATCCCGATGACTACGCGGCAATACTCGAAAAAATTAGTAATATCCATTCTGGACGTCACTATTTCAATCAGTCATCATTCGCCCTCTAGCGAGCCCGGGCATCATGTATACCCCTAAACCACTCGAAGACAGGATCACGATACCGCACCTGAAACAGCTCAAACAACAAGGTGAGAAGTTTGCCTGCCTGACCGCTTATGACTACAGTTTTGCGCGCCTGCTCGAGGAATGTGGAGTCGAGGTCGTGCTGGTGGGGGATTCACTGGGGATGGTGATCCAGGGCCACGAGACGACCATTCCGGTAACGCTGGATGATATCAAGTATCACGGCAAGGCGGTCGCCGCCGGGTTACAGAACGCGATGCTGATGCTCGACATGCCGTTCGGCTCGCTCAACTCGCCGCAACAGGCGCTCGATCACGCCAGCGAATTGATCAAGCAAACCGAGGCCCAGGTGGTCAAGCTCGAGGGCTGGGAATCGCAACTCCCGATCGTCGAAAACCTGGCCCACTTCGGGATCGCCACCTGTGCACACCTCGGGCTGCAGCCGCAAATGGTGCACAAGATGGGTGGTTATCGCGTGCAGGGCAAGGCCGAGGGTGCGGCGGCACAAATGCTTGCCACCGCGGTCGATCTGCAGGGCGCAGGTGCCGATATCCTGCTGCTCGAATGCGTTCCTGCCACCCTTGCAGCCGAAATTACTGCTACGCTCGAAATCCCGGTGATCGGGATCGGCGCTGGCACCGATGTCGATGGACAAATCCTGGTACTGCAGGATGTGCTCAACGTAACCGCGGGTAAAAAGCCCCGCTTCTCCAAGAATTTCATGCAGGATCAGTCCAGCATCCAGGAGGCGATCGCGTGTTATGTCGGCGAGGTCAAAAACGGCAAGTTCCCGGACGAGTCCCACAGCTTCACCTGAGATACGCGCATGTACCAGGCCACCAGCGTCACCGAATTGCAGCAATATGTACAGCACTGGAAAGATCACGACCAGTCGATCGCTTTCATTCCGACCATGGGCAACCTGCATGCCGGGCACATGTCCCTGATCGAAAAAGGCCAGTCACTCTGCGATCGCAGCATCTGCAGCATTTTCGTCAACCCGATGCAATTCGGACCAAACGAGGACTGGGACCACTATCCGCGAAGCCTCGACCAGGACCTTGAATTGCTCAAGGCGATCGGTTGCGACCTGGTTTACCTGCCAACCGCGTCGGAACTCTACCCCGACGGGCTCGACAAGATCAGCCAGGTCCAGGTTACCGACCTGACCGATCACTACGAGGGTGCGCACCGGCCGGGGCATTTTACCGGGGTTGCGACCGTGGTGCTGAAGCTGTTCAACATTGTCAAGCCCGATGTGTCGGTGTTCGGCAAGAAAGATTTCCAGCAATACCGCGTTATCAGCAAGATGGTCGATGATTTCAACATTGACGTGCAGATTATCGGTCAGGAAACCACGCGCGAGGCCTCGGGGCTTGCGACCAGCTCGCGCAACCAGTACCTGGACGAGGCGCAAATTGAAAAAGCCGCGCTGATTTTCAAGACCCTGCAGCAGACCGCGCAGCAGATCGACGCGGGTGAACGCGATTTCGTAAAACTGCAGGAGACGGCGATTTCCATTCTCGACAAGGCCGGTTTCAAAATCGATTACTTTACCATCTGTAACGCCGAAACCCTGCTACCGGCAACGCCGGAGGATCGGGACCTGGTAATCCTCGTGACCGCGGCTCTGGGTCAAACGCGTCTGCTCGACAATATCGAACTCTCGCTCTGGTAGCCGTCTCAGGCTTCGGCGTAGAGCGCCTGCATCGCAACGATGCGCTGTTTTACCCGCGCCTTCAATTCGGGCGGTGCCAGCACCTCGACCTCGGCCCCGTGTTTTAAAATATCCATCACCAGTTCGGTATCCTGGCTATAGGGCAGGCGCAAAATATAATACCCTTCACCATCGAATTCGCTCTGCTGGTCCGGGTGCCAGGTTTCACGTGAGACCCAGCGCGCCAACTGCGGGCTGAAGCGCAGCACTGCCTCGCGGGTTCTGGCACCGGAGAAAATGCCGTAACCACTCTCCAGTTCGCGGTTGAGCTCAGTCTCGTCGACCTCGATTGACGGCTCGCCGGTAATCTGCAGCACCTGGATGGCATCGATCGAAAAACTGCGTAAACCGCTCCGTAAATGACACCAGGCATCGAGATACCAGTTGTCACGATAGTAGATCAGTCGTTGCGGTGACACACGTCGCTCGCTGCTGCTGTCAGCAGGCCGGCTATAGTAGGTCATATCGACGCATTTTCTCGACAGCAACGCCTGGCACAGAACCTGGAAATTCTCGCTGCGATACGCTTTCGCGGCCAGCGGGATAATGCGGATACGGTGCGAGATTTCGTCGACACTGTGATCACCGTCATCGAGCAGCATGCGAATACGTGAGCGCAAGGGCTCGATGTGATTTGACAACACCCCGGGCTGCAGGTTTTCGAGCAATGCATCCATGGTCAGCAATGCCTGGATCTCGCTGGTATTGAACCATAAACCGGGCAGTTGAAACTGGGCATCTCCGTCACCCTGTTCATAGCAATAGCCGCGTCGCTCGCGATCCCAGACGATGGGTGCCGCAAGCCGGTCGCGCAGGTACTCGAGGTCACGTTTGAAAGTTGCGGGCGATACCTCGAGCGCATCGAGAAACTGGCTGCGAGTGACCACGCGCTGGTTGCACAACATCTGGTCAATCAGGTGAAAACGTTCGGTTCGGTCCATAGATAATACCCTTTTTCTTGCTGGCTCACCTTATGAGCCACATGCTTCTGGATAATACCACGATCGGAAAAAGGAAAACGAAATGCCCTGGTTAAAATTTTTACTGTATCGACTGTCGGCCTATTGTCGTTGCCGCGTCATAAACGGACCCGACGACCAACCCTACCTCGAGCGCTACCACTTGCTGCGACTGCCGCTGGGATACCAGGTATATCTGCATCGCTTCGTTGCCAGTGATCCAGGCCGGGGGCTACATAATCACCCCTGGAAACGCGCGATCTCACTTGTCCTGAGTGGTGGCTACGAGGAGACACGCATGCTCGACGCGAAAGCAGGCAATGCCTTGCAGAGCCGCTGGCTGCATGCTGGATGTTTCAATTTAATCTCGGGTGAAGTTTTTCATCGCGTCAATATCCCCGAGAATTCCGAGTGCTGGAGCCTGTTTATCCACGCGCCCAAAGCCAAGGCCTGGGGTTTTATCCAGCAGCAGGAATACCGCGATCATAACGAAATCATCGCCCAGGCCAGCAACCCGCTGTGGTGGAAGCAGGCGCAGCGCCCGATTCAATGTCCGCAGATGCGCCTGCCCTGTTCGATCTGACAACGCCTGGATTTGCGGTAGACAGCTCGCCAACCTCAGACCAGATCCTGCCGCTAGTCTGTCGAACCTGCGGGTATTTCCGGATAGATCTTCGAATGGGCCATTCCAGGGTGACGATCGCCGTATCGTGCCGGTACATCCTGGGTCCAGTCGCTTGGAATTATGGTCGGCAGTATTAACAGTACGACGAACATCAGCTTTTTTATCAAAAGCCCACTCATGGATTCAGCACCCGGCGCCCGCCGATCGACATGAGGTGCGTTCGCTTGTGACGGCTCTTTTTCCCGGCGGTAACACCAGACTAACAGTCCGATTCCTATTATGGTCATCAGGATATTGAATTCCTGTCCCGGCGGAAGACCGTACAAACTGGAGCGATACTCGCGAAAGAAATCGATAAAAATACGCAGAAAGCCATACCATAAAATAAAGTGACCGACCAATACCCCGCGCGGAGGATTCGTTTTTTTGATGAGCAGCAACAAGGGCACCAGCAGCAGGTTTTTTAGCCCGTCATAGAGTACCACCGGATGTCGAAAGCCGTTTAGATCGGGAAACTTGACTCCCCATGGCATGTCGGTGAGGCTGCCTACGATTTGTCCATCGATGAAGTTTCCGATGCGACCAAACGCCATGATGAATGCCGCCGCAATCGCCAGCACATCGGCAACCTCGAGAAAATTTCGACGATGCAGTTTGCAGAATAAAATCACGGCGATGGTTGCGCCGAGCAGGATACCGTGGGTCGACATCCCGCCCAGCCAGATTGCGGGTATGTGCGCAAGATGCGAACCGTAATAAGCCCATTCGTAAAAAATGACTTCGACCGCACGGCCGCCAAGCAGCACGCCGAAGGCAATATATATGATCAGCCTGAAGACATCATCCATGTCAAACGCGAGGACTGTTCGATTGGCGCGCAGCCAGATAAAACCGACCAGGAATCCAAGACTGTAACTGGCGCCGTACCACCAGAGGTAAAATCCTCCAACCTCGGCAAATATCGGGTCGATATCGTGAATGAAGGGACCTGACATTGATTCAACCTGTACCCTATTTTGCTTAACTTTAAGCCGGTTTCAGCCTGTTTAGTTGATTTGCGTCGGATTTTTAGCATGTGATAATAGGTTTCGGCTTCATTCAACGCGTGGAATTTATGACCGATAATCCGGTTTGGCGCTGGTTCGACAACACCTTTCTTGATCTTGGGCGGCAGTTCCGCTGGTCTTACCTGCCCCCATTGATGGTATACCTGGCGGCTGGCGTTTCGGGCCTGACCTCGATCGTCGGGACATTTTTCATCAAGGAGTATCTCGACCTGTCCGCGGCCTTTCTCGCCGGACTGGCGTTCTGGGCGGGTATTCCATGGACTTTAAAAATGCCAATCGGTCACCTGGTTGACCTGATCTGGCGACGCAAGGCCTTGCTGGTTTACATCGGCGCCAGCCTGATTGCGCTCAGTATTTTAATCATGTATGGCATCATCGCGCATACGGCGACGATGGCCGAGTTCATCAAAGTCGAAGCCTGGTTCGTCATTGCAACCATCCTGGCGCCGACCGGTTACGTGGTGCAGGACGTGGTCGCGGACGCGATGACGGTGGAAGCCGTGCCGACGATAGACGAAGACGGTAACGCTTACCCGGAAAGCGATATCAAGACCATGCACACCACGATGCAGACCCTCGGCCGGGTCGCGATCATCGGCGGTCTGATTGCGGTCGCCGCATTGAACATCACGATGTTCGAGGGCGTGGAGAACATGTCAGAAGAAATGAAGGTCGAGATCTACGCGGATATCTACCTACTGGCTTTGATCATTCCCATCATATCGATTATGGGTGTTATCCTCGGCAGGATACTGTTGCGCCAGCGCGCACGACAGTTGGAAGCACAAGGCCACGACCATACCAGCATCGATAAATTACTGTTCGCCCCTGCCGGTGAGACCCGGCCCAACTGGTGGATTCTCGGCGGCAGCCTGGTTTTTGCCGTGTTCACAGTCAGCATGGGCGTCAGCGAAATCCCGTTCGCACAGGAGATAATATTCATCGGTTCGATGACAATCGTCCTGTTCCTGATGTATCGATTGCTGCTTGAACTCAAACCCGAGCAGCGCAACATGCTGATCGGCACCGCGGTGATTATTTTCGTATTTCGCGCGGTCCCTCTTCCCGGCCCAGGAGCCGGATGGTTTGAAATCGATGTACTCGATTTTGACCAGCAATTTTTCTCGGTACTGTCGCTGATCGCGTCCATGCTCACGCTGGTCGGAATGGTAGTGTTGCGCCCAATGATGGCAAAGCGTTCGATCGCCTATGTTGTCGTCCTGCTGACCATCGCCGCGGGCATCCTGTCGCTTCCGAATATCGGACTTTACTATGGCGTACACGAATGGACCGCTGCACGAACCGGAGGTGTGGTCGATGCTCGCTTTATCGCCATTATCGATACTGCAATCGAATCACCGCTCGGCCAGATAGCCATGATCCCGATGCTGGCCTGGATTGCCAAGAACGCACCCGCACACCTGAAAGCCACATTTTTCGCGGTCATGGCATCATTCACCAACCTGGCGCTTTCGGCGGCAAGCCTTGGAACCCGGTACATGAACGAAATTTATACCATCACGCGCGAGGTTCGCGACCGCGTGACTGATGCGATTCAGACCACGGCCGACTATAGCGAACTCGGGTGGCTCCTGATCGTCGTGGCATCGATCGGCGTCATTGCTCCGTTGCTGACGGTGCTGTTGGTTCAGCACTCGCCGCTGCGCACCCAACAATAAACGGCCTAAAATTTGCAATAATTGAGCCGGGGAGGAACTTCAATGCAAAAAATGATCGTCACGGGGAGCCTGTTGCTGCTTGCCACACAAGCGCTGGCCCACCACCCGCTTGCCGGCATGCCGATGGAATCCTTCACAGATGGATTTCTGTCCGGTGTCGGACATCCCCTACTCGGATTTGACCATTTATTCTTTGTCATGCTGGTCGGGATCGCAGCGATACTTACAGGCCGACGATTGCTCGCCCCGCTGGCCTACATCCTTACCATGCTCGTCGGTTGCGTGGTGACCGCGCTATGGGCCCCGGTGCCGGCGACGGAATTGATGATAGCATTATCGCTGCTGGTGCTCGGCTCAATGTTGCTGAGCGGACATCGATTTGGTCTATCGACGGTTCTGATCGCCTTTGCCGGTTTCGGGCTATTTCACGGCGCTGCTTTCGGGGAATCACTTGCGACCCAGGAAGCGGGATTTGGCCTCCAGGTGTTAACGGGCTACCTGCTGGGTCTCGGTCTCACCCAGCTTGCAGTTGCGGTTGCCACGGGCCTGTTTTGCATGATGCTATGGAAGGTCTCGCACCCACGAGCACTGCAGCCGCGCCTGGCAGGCGCCATGGTGGCCGGGATCGGCCTCTACCTGACGCTGGAACATTTCGAGGATTCGTTAATACGCGTTATTTCGAGTTAGGCCCGTGGGTCAGTTTTGAGTTTTACCGGTTGCCCGTGAGGGGTCGACAGGTAGGCCTGTTCCCAGTCTTCGCGTTTACCCGACATTGCCTGCTGATCGATTTCACTATGCTCTGCCACCAGCCGCTCGAGCGCGATCAAAACACACTGATAGTAGGTTGACTGGTCATCGGTAGCGGCGCCGGATTGAGCCTGCGTTAAAGCCGCCCCAAGGGCGTCAGACCAGGCGCTTGCACTGAACATCCCGTATTGCACCAGGGTATCGGCAATCGCCAGGGCTTCAGCCTGCCACGGTTCATCGAACGCCGGTTGCCCGTCGACGCTGGCGAGAGGTTTCAGTAATGTCGATTTCGAATCACCCATCGTCAGGCCTCGACCAGATAATTTTCCCAGAGATCGAGGAAGACTTTATCCTGGCTCCACTTCGCTTCCGGCCAGAGCTCCGACGCCTCGAACATGACGCTATAGCAGTGCTGGTGAATTTCCTCGCCTTGCGCTGACAGGTCCGGAAACACGTGCGCACCGTGGTAAGCGTGCACCGTTCCCCGCCGGTCCCTCGCATACTGTGGCAAGCGGGTGTGACCGCTGTTTCCATGGCGGGAAGTCATCACCTGCTGCCCGACGGCAAACAAAGGCGGAGTTTCGATTTCGTCATCGAAGCGAACGGCATGGGCATGATCTTCCTGCAGTACCTGCTGTAGCGTCATCGCCGCTGCCGGCTCGCTGTAATCAGATTCTTTGGTGATTGATTTGCCAGCATTTATTTCCTCCAGCGAAATCCATCCCGCCTCGATATAAGTCGAGAAATCGGTCTGCGCCCAGGAATCGAAATACGGCCGGCCGAGGTAGTCGTCGGGCATAATCAGTTCACGGCAATGCCGCCACCAGTCAATGGTAATACCCGGGGTTCGCGCACATTG
Source organism: Gammaproteobacteria bacterium (assembly GCA_029862005.1). NCBI lineage: Bacteria > Pseudomonadati > Pseudomonadota > Gammaproteobacteria > Gammaproteobacteria bacterium. Next base: position 24,833 of record JAOTYD010000004.1, read on the forward strand.
TGCAATTCCCCACTCTCGACCTTCCCAGTCTTCGTGAAAAGGTCTTTCATCATCATCGACATCGATTGGGCCATAGCCCTGCTTACCGCCCAGATCATGAATGCCATCCATTAGCTGCCACCCTCGATCTTTACACCCAATTCCCGGTCAGTGCCAATCATCGAATTGCGCGATACCAGCGCAGCCAGTTCATCCTCGCTCATATCCTCGGTACCCGGGGGGCGCTGCGGTAATACCAGGTAGCGCAGCTCCGCGGTGCTGTCCCAGACGTGAATCTCGACATCGACGTCGATATCGACACCAAACTCTAGCAGCACTCCGCGCGGATCCCGCACCGCCCGGGAGCGATAAGCCGCCACCTTGTACCACGGGGGCGCGATGCCCAGTATCGAGAATGGATAACAGGAGCACAGCGTGCACACCACCAGGTTGTGAACCTCATCGGTATTTTCAACCACTTTCAAATGCGCGGTCGCTTTACCGAGAAATCCAAGCTCATCGATCGCGGCGGGCGCATCGCGCAGCAGCCGGGCCTTGTATTCCGGGTCGCACCAGGCTTTTGCCACAACCCGGGCGCCGCGCCTGGGACCGATTTCCTCGGTATAGGCTTCGACCCAGGCGTCGATGGTTTGCGGATTGACCAGGCCCTTGTCCACCAGCAGCGTCTCCAGCGCCTTGACGCGCAGCGCCGATTCGGAAGGCAGATGACTATGCAGGTGCTGGTGGATTTCCGCTACTTTGCTGGCATCAAAATCTGTCATTACGACAGTTTACTGTATCTCGGAGTGAATTTTGAGTACCAGGTTCATCTGCCGGTGGTCTCTTGCGATCGCATCAATCGATGCAAACGGAATCGCGATGCCGTTGAATCGAGCCGGTAGTGCTGACATGCATTCGACTCGGTTGGATTAAACAGCATCACCACTGTCCCCGGGAGAATGGCTCGGTTACACTCGCCAGCTATTTTTCACCTCCAGATCCGGTTCGTGCTGACAACCATACGTCGCCCTACACCTTTCGATGTCTCGAAACTCCTGTTCGTCGGGGCAATCTGGGGTGGTGCATTCCTGTTCGTGTCGATTGCGCTGAATGATTTTGAGCCGGTCAGCATTGCGGCCTGGCGCGTTTCGCTGGGCGCCCTCGTGTTACTGGTTATCGCAGCTGTAATCGGCCAGCAGTTTCCGCGTGGATTGCACATCTGGCGTCTTATTTTTGTGGTTGGATTCCTCAACAGCGCGGTGCCATTCTTTTTGATCAGCTGGGGGCAGCAATTTATCAGCAGTGCCGAGTCCGCCATCCTGGTAGCGATGGGCACTTTTGTGTCCCTGCTACTGTCGCATTTCACCAGCCAGGACGAACGCATCAATATATCCCGCGTGATGGGTGTTGCCGTAGGTTTCGTCGGGGTTCTGGTACTGGTGTTCTGGGACCTGATCGAATCGGGCGCGGGAAACCTGTGGGGACAGATCGCAGTCATGACAGCAGGCTGCAGTTACGCGACTTCGGCGGTAATTGCTCGACGCCTGACGCATCTACCGATGATTTCAACCTCGGCCGTAACCATGACCGGTGCCAGCCTTTACCTGGTACCGCTGGCATTTCTGCTAGAAGATCCATTACCCGCTGAAGTCGCCAGTTCATCTGTTATCGCACTGGTCTACCTGGGCGTCATCGCGACTGCACTCGCATTCACGGTGCGCTTTTTCATCATTCGTGCCAACGGTGCCGTCTTCATGTCATTGGTAGGCTACCTGGTGCCCCTGTTTGGCGTTATCTGGAGTGGGCTGTATTTTGCCGACACAATCAATCTACAAACCGTGATTTCACTGTCGTTGATTATGCTCGGCATCGCAATTACGCGTCGAGGCAGTTGATGACCTGGATCCCACCGGACCGACGCATCGGGTCGAGCCGCGGGATGACAGGTATCTGCGTCATTACGGCGAAAGTCCGAATCCAGTCCAAACAATTGCGCGTGAAACGAGCGCCCAGTATACGGGACGATGGTTACTTCAGGAACTTTGCGTGGTAGTCGAAATGTTCTTCGATGAAGCTGGCGATAAAGTGATAGCTGTGATCATAGCCGGGCTGCATACGTATATTTACCGGCTGTCCCACGGCGTCGCAAGCTGCCTGGAAATTATCGGGTAACAGCTGCCCCTCGTGCAGGAATTCATCGGCATCCCCCTGGTCAATCAGGATATCGCTAACCCGCGCTCCACTTTGCACCAGGCAGGTTGCGTCGTAATTTTCCCAGGCCGAGGTATCGTCGCCCAGGTAAGCCCCGAAACAACCCTTTCCCCAGCCGCAGTAAACCGGATTTGCGATCGGTGCAAAGGCTGACACCGAGCGAAACTCGGCCGGGTTTTTTAGTGCGCATATCAGGGCACCGTGTCCACCCATGGAATGCCCGGTGACTGACTTGACACCGGGTATCAATGGCAAATTGGCTTCGATCAGGGCCGGTAATTCATGCGTCACATAAGCATACATCTGGTAGTGCGGCGACCAGGGGCCTTGCGTTGCGTTGACATAAAAACCGGCGCCCTGCCCAAGATCGTAGCGTTCGGGTTCGTCGGCAACATCATCGCCGCGCGGACTGGTGTCGGGGAACACGATAGCAATGCCGTGTTGTGCGGCAAAACGCTGGAATCCTCCCTTGGTGCGTGCATTGTCATCGGTGCAGGTTAGTCCCGAAAGCCAGTAAAGCGCCGGTACTTTTTCGTCCCGCGATTTCGGCGGCAGGTAAACCGAGAATATCATCTCGCACTGGCAGCTGCTCGATGAGTGGGTATAGCGGTTCAGGTAACCGCCGCTCTCCTTAATACTTTCAATTTCTTTCATGTCGAGCGAGCATCAAAACAGGATTACGGATTTAATGCTTTTACCTTCATGCATCAGATCGAAAGCGGTATTGATTTCCTCCAATGGCATGGTATGGGTCACCAGGCTGTCGAGCTCGATGGTGCCGTCCATGTACTGATCGACCATACCCGGCAACTCGGTGCGTCCCTTGACACCGCCGAATGCAGTTCCAATCCAGCGCCGTCCGACAACCAGGTTAAAGGGCCGCGTCCTGATTTCTTCGCCGGCACCGGCAACGCCAATAATGGTTGAAGTCCCCCAGCCCATATGCGTGCATTCGAGCGCATCGCGCATGACGTTGACGTTACCGATACACTCGAAGGAATAATCGACGCCGCCACCGGTTATTTCCTGGATGTACTCGGGTAAAGAACCATCCACCTCTTTTGGATTGATAAAATCAGTAGCGCCGAGCGACTTTGCCATTTCCCATTTTTCAGGATTGATATCAACCGCAATGATGCGCTCGGCCTTTGCCATCATTGCACCCTGTACCGCCGACAGGCCGACCGTACCGAGACCAAACACCGCTACCGACGAGCCGGGTTGCACCTTTGCCGTATTCAGTACCGCACCGATGCCGGTCGTGACGCCACAACCCAGCAGGCAGGCCTTGTCGAGCGGTGCTGCCTTGTTGATCCTGGCGAGTGCTATTTCGGGCACCACGGTATACTCGGAAAAAGTTGAACACCCCATGTAGTGGTAAAGGTCTTTGCCATTTTGTGAAAAACGGCGGGTACCGTCTGGCATGAAACCGGTCCATACGGTGCCGGCAATCGACTGGCACAGGTTGGTTTTATCCGAGCTGCAGTAGGTGCAACCCGGCTCACCGCATTCGGGAATGTAAAGCGGGATAACATGATCGCCTGCTTTCAAATTCTTAACTCCGGGACCGCACTCCATGACCTCGCAGCCACCCTCATGGCCCAGAATTGCCGGAAATGCGCCTTCCGGATCCTCACCCGAGAGTGTGAACGCGTCAGTATGACAGACACCGCTCGCGTGCACCTTGAGCAGGACTTCGCCCTCGCGCGGGCCTTCGACTTCAACTTCTTCTAATTCAAGTGGTTTTTTCGGTTCCCACGCGACCGCGGCTCTCGATTTCATGGTTGCTCCTCAGGTTTTATTAAGGTTATATACCAATCGCAGCCTAATTTAGAATGCCCGGGCTAGTCAAGATACTGCAATTTCGACCATGACGGGTAAAATAACTGAATTATTCGCGTAATTCCGACTCGAATATCTATCGGCCAAGACCAGGAGACTGACATGCGCTTAATGCCGTCAAAGAAGACCAGGATACTGGCACTCGTCGGAATATTACTGGGAGTCGTGGTGTATAAGTTTGCCATTTCCGCCGGTCCCTCGAACGGTTTTGATTTGTCAAATGCCACGTTGCCACGAGACGAGATCTTGCACGGTGGACCGCCACGCGATGGCATCCCTGCATTATCCGATCCGAAGCTGATCGCGGCGCTGGATGCGGAATACCTTGAACCCACCGACCGGGTTGTCGGAATTACCCTGAAAAACCAGTCACGTGCTTACCCGATCGCCATTCTGAACTGGCACGAAATTGTCAACGATGAAATTGATGGTCAACGATTCGCGATCACTTACTGTCCGCTATGTGGAACCGCGGTTGCGTTCGATGCAACCATCGACGGCCAACCAACCGATTTCGGGGTTTCAGGATTACTCTACAACAGTGACGTCCTGTTATACGACCGCGATACCGAATCGCTGTGGTCCCAGATACTGGGAAAATCCGTATCGGGTAAACGGGTTGGCAAATCGCTCACCGCCATACCCATCAGCCACACGACCTGGCGAGACTGGCTCGAACAGCATCCGGAGACGATGGTGCTGTCCGACGACACCGGATTCTCCCGTGATTATCAGCGCGATCCCTACGCCGGCTACGAGGAGTCCAGGTACACTTACTTTGCAGTCAACAACGAGGCACCGGATTACTACCATCCCAAGGAAATCGTGGTTGGACTCGGTGTCGACGGGGTCTACAAGGCCTATCCATTCGTTGAACTCGACAAGCAGGGTAAATCCCAGTTCAGCGATACCGTCAATGGCAAGCGCTTCAACTTCGACTGGGATACGGCAAATCGCAGTATCACTGTCACCAATGCCGATGGCCAGGCGATCGCAAGTATCCAGGGCTTCTGGTTCGCCTGGTTCGCGTTTCATCCCGATACCGAGATCTTCAAGGCCGCAGGCTCGTAAAACCAAAATTATCTTCTTTAGAAGATAGCCACCTCGGTGAGACCTGTCAGTCGATTCCCGCAAATTTGTTAAGCTGGGATTAACCGGGACCGGATAATGTGACAGAATGTAATTATTTTCTGGTTCAACTTGCTGCGCCCACATTACCTACTTATCGCAGGTTTGCTACCCGCGCTTTTCACCCGGCCCGGCTTATCGGCAGAAGACTGGGATCTTTGTCATATTCCGTCGTTCAGTTATCTACCTGCCGAAACCACATCATCCGATGAAACCCTGATTGAGGCGCAAAGTGTCGTCGGCGAAGACAGCGATTTGATCCGGCTCACGGGCGATGTCAGCATCACCCGCGCACAACAGAAAATAAGCGCAAATGAAATGCTGTTCAACAAGGCAACCGAGCAAATCAGCGCCACTGGAGAAGTGGAATTTGCAGACCCAAACTATCGCCTGCGAAGCTCAAGTGTTCAAATCGATAATCAGAATGATCGCGCTACGTTTGCCCAGCCGGAATTCGAGTTAACGGGTCGCCACGCGCGCGGAGAAGCTCACAAAATAGAGAAGCTAGACCGCTATCGCAGCCGATTCACCAAACTTACCTACACTTCCTGTGACCCAAATGACCGCGACTGGCACCTGCGCGCGACTGAATTGGAGATCGACGACGAAAGCGGTCGCGGCAGTGCGACACACACCTTGATCTATTTTCAAGAGGTTCCCTTTCTGTATTTGCCATACTTCCAGTTCCCAATTGACGATCGCCGTATGTCGGGCATTCTCGCTCCAACAATCGGCTACGACGAAACCAATGGTACCAACCTTGTCGTTCCCATTTACTGGAATATCGCGCCGAATTACGACATGACCATTACCCCTGCCTCGTGGGGAAAACTCGGGTTGCAGCTCAATACGGAAAACCGTTACCTGTTTGAATCCAATTGGGGGGAGCTGGATTTGTCCTATCTCGATGATGAAGAACTCGACAGGTCACGCTGGTTCCAAAAATGGCAACATCAATCGAAATTTGGTTATGACGTCAACGCAGAGTTACTGCTGGCCGAGGTTTCAGATAAAGACTTTTTCGATGATTTCGCGAGTATCGCGCCCGAGTACAAAGACGTCCTGCACCTGGAACGCCACGTTAGCTTCGCGCGCGCCGGCGAGGTCTGGAACACCAAATTACTGTGGCAGGATTACCAGACGATCGACGAAACTACCGCGATCGTGAGTCGCCCTTATCGTCGCTTGCCGAGCCTCACCCTTAGCGCGCAACCTGAACTTTGGATCGAGGACCTGCAAACGCCCATCGATATCGAAATCACGCGCTTCGATCGAGATGAAAACGTTATCGGTACCCGTAGCCATATCGTCACTTCACTTATCTGGGACTCCTCACAAAGCTGGTATTTCTTTAAGCCCGAGTTACAGCTCGCGTTCACCGATTATCAACTCGACGATAATCCTGGTGATGACGCGATATACCGTGCCATACCGACCTTGAGCATTGACACGGGTCTGGTTTTTGAGCGGCTTGCAGGCTCTTCGAACCAGTGGCTGCAAACGCTCGAACCGAGGTTCTATGTTGTCCATACCCCTTTCGAAGACCAGAACGATATTCCTGATTTCGATACTTCTTTAAGCAGCAGCACCTATAGCAACCTTTTTAAAAACAACCGCTTCACTGGCGCGGATCGAATCGGGGACACCACCCAGGTAACCTTTGGTCTGGCGAGCCATATTTACGACACTGACAGCGGCGTCGAACTGTTGCATGCGCGCATCGGGCAGATTTTCTACTCCGAGGATCGCCGCGTCAGTCTTGATGGCAGTCGCGACGAGGATACCAAGTCCGATGCGATCGGTGAACTGGATATCTGGCCCAATCCCAGGATTAAAGTTTCGGCGCGTACGGTTTATGACCAGGACCAGAGCGAGCTTACCGAGAGAGACTTGTCGATTAACTATAGTCACGATGGGCTGGTCGCAAATTTTGGTTACTACTTTGATAACGAAGAACTCGAACAATCCCTGGTCTCGATAGTCTATCCAGTTAATGAACGCTGGACCCTGGTGGCTAAATATCATCAATCAATGCTATTTGACCGGCCGGTAGAGAAATTGTTAGGGATAAACTATGAATCCTGCTGCTGGGGCCTTAAAATACTCGCCGGCCAGACCGCGGATGTAGACGAGGATTTTGCAGAACCGGATAACAGTATTTACTTCGAGCTCACGCTCAAAGGTTTGAGCCAGGTGGGCCGGGATATTGACCTGCAGCTAACTGAAGCGATTCCCGGTTATCGCCCGGGCTTCTGATGAAGGTAGGTAAGAAATGAACATTTTTCGCATGATACTGGCCATCGGCATCTTGTTGCTTATGCAAACCGCCACAGCAGCACAGGTATCCCTGGATTCGATTGTCGCCATCGTCGATGAAAGCGTTATTACCGAGCGTGAGCTGAGGGACCGGATCGACCTGGTAAAAGACGACTTCGAGCGAGCCAATCGAAGCCTCCCCAGGTCCGACGTGCTGGAGCGACAGGTTCTCGAAGCCCTGATCAACGACTCGCTGTTGTTACAGGAAGCCAGTCGTCGCGGGATCAAGATCACCGACGGCCAGCTCAACCAGGCAATGCAACGCGTAGCACGCCAGAACAATATGAGCCTGTCCGACTTTCGGGACGCGGTTATCGCGGATGGACTGGATTATGACAAGTATCGCGAAACCGTTCGCCGAGAACTGACCCTGTCGACATTGAGACGCCAATACAGCCAGCGCAATGCAACGATCAGTGATGCCGAAGTCGACGATTTCATGAAACTGAGCGGGGAAGAAGGTGCTAGTTACGAGTATCGAATATCCCATATTCTTATCGCGTTGCCTGATGCGGCCTCCCCGGAGGAAGTTATCGATGCGCAGAAAATCGCCCAGGATATCCTGTCGGAACTCGATCGTGGAGCCCGGTTCGATCATCTCGCTAATACTTACTCTTCCGGGGACACTGCCCTGCAAGGGGGCGACCTGGGCTGGCGTAGGAAGGCCGAAATTCCAAGCCTGTTTACAATCCAGGTGCTGGCGATGGAGCCCGGCGGCCACGCGGGGCCGATTCGAAGCGCCAGCGGATTTCACATAGTTCATCTCAACGAACGGCGCAACCTTGAGCAAACCATAACCCAGCAGACACGCAGTCGACACATTTTAATCAAGCCCAATGAACTGGTTTCAGAGGATGAGGCACGTAATCGCCTGCTCGAGTTCCGCGACAGGATCCTGGCCGGGGAAGATTTTGCAAGACTCGCCAAACTCTACTCGGTTGATTACGGCTCGGGTGCCAATGGAGGCGATATCGGGTGGATGGACCCGGGTGCCACGGTCAGGGAATATGAAGCGGTAACCAAACAACTCAAAGAGGGTGAAATCAGTCAACCGACCCGCAGTCAATTTGGCTGGCACCTGATCGAAGTTACCGGCCGCCGCGAGGTTGATGAAACTGCACAAAACAAACGTCGTAAGATATATACGCAGTTACTCGAACAGAAACAGCGCGAAGTATTTGATCTCTGGAAACGTCGCTTAAAGGATGAAGCCTATATCGTCTATCCCAAGAAACCCGATGCATGAGACGCGGATTATAATCAGTTCTGGCGAACCTGCGGGAATCGGCCCGGATATCATTGCAAAAATTGACCCCGCGAATTTTGACGCGCAACTGGTGGTTATCGGTGATTCCGAAATGATGCAAATGCGGGCTGCCGCACTGGGATCAAAAATCAAGTTTGTCGATTATGATACCGGTACTTTTCCCGCTGACGCGATCGCGGTTATTGATCAACCCCTGGCGCAACCCTGCCAACCAGGACGACTTGATACCGCCAACGTAGCTTACGTGCTGCATCTCCTGGACACGGCCAGCAAGGCATGCCTCGACAATCGATTTGACGCCATGGTAACGGCGCCGGTTCAAAAGGAAATCATTAACCGCGCCGGAATCCCCTTTTCCGGACATACCGAGTATCTCGCCGAGATCTGCAGTTCACCGAGACCGGTGATGCTGCTGGTTGCCGAAGACCTGAAAGTAGCCCTGGTGACAACACATTTGCCGTTGCGCCAGGTCGCCGATGCAATCGACGAGGCCGCGATCAGGCAGGTTATCGAAATTCTCGATCATGATTTACAGCATCGCTTCGGTATTCAGCAACCGCACATCAAGGTAGCGGGCCTCAATCCCCATGCCGGAGAAAACGGGTTCCTCGGGCGCGAGGAAATCGAAATTATTATCCCTGCACTGGAAAGGCTAAAGTCGGAAGGGATAAACCTGAGCGGACCCTTCCCCGCTGATACACTGTTTACTCCTCATATGCTGATCGATGCAGATGCGATCGTGGCAATGTATCATGACCAGGGTCTACCGGTTCTGAAGCATATTGGCTTCCATAACGCCGTTAACACCACACTGGGATTGCCGATTATACGAACCTCGGTTGACCACGGGACCGCGCTCGATCTAGCTGGTACAACCGAGGCAAAACCCGACAGCCTCATTGCCGCAATTGATTCGGCAATTTTACAAGCACATTGCAAGCAGCAGCATGCCCCGGGCGCGTAAACGCTTCGGACAACATTTTCTGCATGATCAGAACGTCATCGAATCCATTCTGCATGCGATCGACCCGCAGCCGGGCGAAACCATAGTAGAGATAGGTCCCGGGCGCGGCGCGCTCACTTACCCATTGTTGCAGCGTTGTAAAACCCTGATTGCGATCGAACTCGATCGCGACCTGGTGCCCCTGTTAGAGAAACAGGCGTCAGCTTTCGGCAAGCTCGAAATCATTAACGAGGATATCCTTGAATTCGACCTGTTAACGATCCCGCACGAAGCTGGTTTGCGCCTGGTGGGCAATCTACCCTACAACATATCTACCCCGCTGATGTTTCATCTACTCGAGTCGGCCAATGCCATTCGAGACATGCATTTTATGGTGCAAAAGGAAGTTGCGTCGCGAATCGTTGCCAGTCCCGGTGACTCGAACTACGGCCGTCTTTCAGTAATGTTGCAGTACCAATGTGATTGCCAGCACCTGCTAGATGTTGCGCCAGGCTGCTTCAAGCCACCCCCGAAAGTGAATTCGGCCCTGATTCGCCTGCTACCCCTCAGCCACCCGCGACATGATGTTGGCGACTACGCGACTTTCTCAGGAATCGTGCAGTCGGCTTTTGGCCAGCGCAGGAAAACCATTTCAAATTCACTGAAAATGACACTGGATCGTGAAACCATTATAGCTTGTGGCATCGATCCGGGGTTGCGGGCCGAGAATCTTGCACTTTCCGATTTTGCCAAACTCAGTAGAGCCTGCACACCATGAAGATTCTTTCCCTGATCGTCGCGATGGACGAGAACCACCTGATCGGCCGTAACAACAGCTTGCCCTGGCACCTGCCAGCCGATCTCGCATATTTCAAGCGCACCACAATGGGGAAACCTGTTGTCATGGGGCGCAAGACTTTTGAATCAATCGGTAAACCACTCCCCGGGCGACGCAATATTGTTATTACACGAAATGCAGATTTTAATGCCCCGGGTTGTGAGATCGCCGACAGTATCGAGGCTGCAATGTCACTGGCCCATGACGATGACGAGGTCATGCTGATCGGGGGCGCAAGCCTGTACCAGCAAACCATCGAGCGGGCGACAAAACTCTATATCACTCGAATCCACCAGTCTTTCAACGGCGATACCTGGTTCCCGGAGTTTGATTTGAGCGATTGGAAAGAAGAGCATCGGGAAGACTTTGAAGCAGATCACAGTAATCTTTACGCGTATTCCTTTATTAAATATGTGCGGGAAATTTGACTTAAATTGGGGTAGACTGTTGCGCCCGGATGTAGGAGGGACAACCTAAATGGATAAGGATCCGATACAGGATTTAAGCCTGATCGAAAGCCGAAGTTATATTATCGGTAGAGAGGGCCATATTTACATCAATGACCCTACCGTTAGCAAACAACACGCTGAAATAAGGATCACGAATGGTGAGGTGTATCTTCGCGACCTCGATTCGACGAATGGCACTTATCTGATAAAAAATAACAGGCTGGTACCTTTTCACGAGGGCTATGTGCAGGCGCATCAGCCGATCGTGCTGGGTAATCGTCAATATACGGTTCAAAGTTTGCTGGAAATTGCGGGCGCCTTTGCCGCGCATTACGACGACTCTTAAACCTCGTAATTCCGCCCAGAAGTTATCGCCGGCGGCAAGTCAGCCAGGCGATAGCCATTTTACCCGGGGTCATGCCCGGCTATAGTCCCACGGCCAGCAATAGCAGGCCCATCACCCAAATCCAGGTAGAGCTTGATGACTGATCTTCCTGTGACTCTTGTTGCAGGATCTTTTGATTGTAGATCTGTGCCTCACCGCTGTCCAGCAGACCAACGGGTAGCGGCGCTTTCTCCTCTAGCACCAGGCTCTCCGTCGTTGACGTTGCATACTCTCCCGTCGCCATCAAGACCCGGGTCTCGTCATCGCCAGTCAGCGTAATCGCCCCGTCGATTACCACCGCGTGCAACTTTGCGTCCGTGTCATTGCGACTGGCGGTCCGGGTGCAGTCATCCTGTTTACATAGCTTGACTACGTAATCGGTGCCGCGTATGCCAATCGTCGCAAAACCCGTCTGGACCTGGTAATTGGCAGACGCACTGGCACCGATAGCGCCGGTTATCTTGCGCAGACCGCCACGGATCAAATCCATAATGCTGCTGCTGTCCTTGCCGTAACCGGCCGTAATCGTGTACTTGCTGATTTTCAGTACCGAGTCCGCCTTCAGGTGTACCTCGGCACCGTCGTCCATTAACAGCTGAAGGCTGGAATCCATCGCTGTTTCGAGACGGTCACCTTCGAAAATCTGGGTGTTGGTTTCAAGTTGCTTAACCTTGCCATTGATATCCCTGGCGGTTGCCTGCCCATCCAGTTGTGCGACATAGCCAACCTTGATTTTGGGTTCAAGCTCCTCCTGCTCTGCGATTCGTTTGATGTCCACCAGCTTCAACCGCATGCCGGGAATCAACCGCTCGGAATACTGCACGAACGAGTTGGGATTTGTTTCAATCAGCCTGGCCTTGATCTGTGGCCATAAATCCTTTTCATTGGGATATATTCGACGAATGATATCGTCGATCGTCATTTCGTCCGAGATCTTCAGAATTACCCGGGACGATGGAACCAGTTCTATGCCAGCCGCATTTACCACCGGTTGAAAAAATGCATACGGTAACAGTGTCAACAACAGGGTGTATAGAATATGCCTGTTCAAGATTCGTCACCCTCCATCAAAGTAAAATCTTCAGCCTGTTGCAGCGCCTGGCTTACAAAACGGGCGGTAACCCGTAAAATTGCAAGATCGTTTTCGTCAAACTGGTCACTGGACATGTTGTTGACTACCTCGATAGCCCCGTAAGTTTTCTCGCTGCTATACAATGGCGCACACATGAGCGCGTTGGTATTAAAACCGATGACCTGGTCGATTTCCGCAGACCATTTCGATGAACCGTGTACGTCGGTCACCAGCATTGCCTCGTGCGTCCTTACCACGTAACCAGCAACACCGGTTTCGATGCTGATACGAAGATTGAGCAACTGCGGCCTGGCATCGCCAATGACTTCCGCGAACACCAGTTCATTGGTCTCGTCGTCAACCAGAATAAGCGAGCCGTTTTCCGAATCACAGGCATGTAATGCAAGTACAAGCAAGTCATTGATCAACCTCCTGAGGTCAAAACCTGACCGCATTGCACGCATTGTTTCATCCATGCGATCAAGTGCGCGAAACGCTTGCTGGTGCTTGACGATGCGTGTATCGAGCTTCTGAATACGAGCCTTTAGTAACTCGTTCTCACGTCTCAGCATCTCCAGGATATCGCGACGGTTTATGCCCATGGTTACAAGGTCAAGTATAGGTAAAATTAGGCAAAACCGATTAAAGATACCGACAAACGTCGCTTTAAAACGTTAACTGGTATCTAAAAAGTGAACTAATTAACGCCATGAAAACCGTAATTATTACGTTTACGTCGCCAGGGCTGGGTTAGAGCCGGATTAAAGGGGGGTGACTAATTACCCGGGATTGAATTTGCGATTTTTCGGCCAAACACTTTCGAAGCCACTGTATAGATGCGCCAAAAAGGGCCTATTTCGACGATTTTAGCGACAATTAACTACTTTTTGCCAATTTTATCGGCCTTTTAATGTATGAATCTACGAAAAACCAGTCTTCGGCATGATCGTCGACCCGCAGTGCCACCAGGTGCCCGCCCCAGACACAGCCCCCGTCCAGCGCAAAATAGCGCCCATAACATCCCACCGGGAGCGTTGACCAGTGTCCGAACAAAACCCGTACATCGTCCCGGAGCGTGGCTTTCATTTGAAACCAGGGCGTCAGTCCAGAGCGGAGATATCGACGCAGACTACGGTTGACGGTAAAGTCGAGCTGCTGCAAATGGTTGAAATATCGCATGCGCGTAAAAACATTCGTAATAAAGCGCAAACGCTTGCCACCCTCGAGATCTTCCGACCACTCAACCGGCTTGTTGCCGTACATCTTTCTGAAAAACCAGGCTGCCTGGTCACCACGCAGCGTCGTCTCGACCTCCCGGGCGAGTTTCCTGGCCTTGCTGAGCCCCCAGGCAGGATGAATCCCGGCATGCACCACCACGGTCTCATGCTTTTTGTCATAGTGCAGTAAAGGTTGCGACTGTAACCAGTCGAGCAGTTCATCCCGATCGGGGCTGTTGAGTATCTTTTGCAAATCCCTCGAGACACGAACTTTCCTGGTTCCGTGATGTAGCGCGAGCAAATGCAAGTCGTGATTGCCAAGTACGGTGAGTGCGCTGTCGCCCAGGGATTTTACGAAACGCAAGGTCTGCAATGATTCCGGACCGCGATTCACGAGATCGCCACAAAACCAGAGCGTATCCTTGGACTCATCGAAATCGATTTTCTCGAGAAGTCGGCAGAGCTCGCTATAGCAGCCCTGTACATCACCTATCGCGTATATAGCCACCGGCTAATTAATGCAATACCCGGGGAGTGGACAGCACAAACTCGTCGATGGGGGCATCGAAATGCGAGCCATCATCGGCCAGCATCTGGTAGCTGCCTCTCATGGTGCCAACCGCGGTTTCCAGCATGGTCCCCGAGGTGTAGACAAATTGCTCACCGGGCTTCAGCAAGGGTTGCTCACCAACTACGCCATCGCCCCGTACCTCCTGTACCTTCTGATTGGAATCGGTTATGACCCAGTGACGGGTTAGAAGTTGGGCGGCTTGCTGACCCTCGTTCTGTATCGTAATCGTGTAGGCAAAAACATAGTGGTTCTGCTCAGGATTCGACTGATCCTCGATATACTGGGTTTTTACGTCAACCTTGATTTTGTGTGTATCTGGCTGGTTCATCTAATCTGGTATCCCGTTTATCATATGCCGCTGGTTTATACCGCGACAGCTGCTTTTATATGCTCGTGGCACTGGTAGTTCTCAAGTTCGAAATCCTCGAAACGAAACGCAAACAGGTCCTTCACTTCTGGGTTCAGCTTCATCCGGGGCAAAGCGAAGGGCTTGCGCTGAAGCTGCAAGCCTGCCTGTGCGAAGTGGTTGGTATAAAGGTGCGCATCGCCGAGCGTATGCACAAAATCTCCCACTTCCAGATCGGTTACCTGAGCTACCATCATTAACAATAGCGCATAGGACGCAATATTGAACGGTACCCCCAGAAAAACATCGGCGCTGCGCTGGTAGAGCTGGCAGGAGAGGCGCCCGTCGGCAACATAAAACTGGAAAAAGGCATGGCAGGGCGGCAACGCCATATTCTCGATTTCCCCCACGTTCCAGGCACTGACAATCAGACGGCGCGAGTCCGGACTCGTTTTAATATTGTCGACCAGCTGTTGAATCTGATCGATTGCACGACCATCCGCAGACCTCCAGGAACGCCATTGCGCGCCGTAAACCGGGCCCAGGTCGCCATTTTCATCGGCCCATTCGTCCCAGATCCGAACCTTGTTCTGCGCGAGATAGCGAATATTCGTATCACCCTGCAAAAACCATAATAATTCATGGATGATCGAGTGCAGGTGAAGCTTCTTGGTGGTAATCAGCGGGAATCCCTGGCCCAGGTCGAAGCGCATCTGGTAACCAAATACCGAGCGGGTACCGGTGCCGGTGCGATCCGTTTTATCGCTACCGTTTTCGAGCACGTGCTGCATCAGTTCAAGATATTGACGCATGGTTGCCTTGCCTTTTTGCGAGTGTCAGCAGAATTAAGCCAACTATAATCATTGGAATCGATAATACAATGCCCCTGGTGAGCCAGTCGGTATTAAACAGGTAACCGATGTGAGCATCCGGCAAGCGAATGAATTCAACGCTGGTGCGAGCAAGGCCATATAACAAAAGGAAATAACCTGAAATCACCATCACCGGGCGCGGTCTTATCGACAATAGCCACAGTGCCGCAAACAACAGGATTCCTTCGAGCAACATCTCATAAAGCTGCGTGGGATGGCGCGCACTGAAACATAAGGGTCCTGCGAAATCGACATAGCGGTCGGGCGGAAATTGCTCGCAGGACAGTTTCATCGCCCAGGGTACATTGCCGGGTGCACCCCAGAGTTCGGCATTGATAAAATTTCCAAACCGGCCGGCTGCGAGTCCCAGCGGCACCAGCGGTGCAATAAAGTCGGTTAACTCCCAGAACCGGCATCCCAACTTACGTCGGTATATCTCCATCGCAACCAGCACGCCGAGAAACCCCCCATGAAAAGACATGCCGCCTTCCCAGATCTTGAATAGATACAGCGGGTTTTGTATGAAACTGTCGAAGTTGTAGAAAATTACCGAACCTATGCGCCCGCCCAACACTGCTCCCAGCGCGCCATAGAATATCAGGTCATCGATTTGGTCAGGCTTGACCAACGAATTATCCTGGCGGGCTCGATACTTGCCGAGCCACCAGGCGCTGCCAAATGCGAGCAGGTACATGAGCCCGTACCAGTGAATCTTGACGGGGCCCAGGGAAATCGCGACGGGATCGATCGACGGAAAAGCAATCATTGCGGAAATTTCTGATTCAAACTCATGAGTATGCCTGATCAGGGTGTTATTATCGCACGGAAACAATACGGATGGCACAAACATGTCGAATGCCCTCGCTGGCGAATCAAGTCCCTACTTGCGCCAACATGCAGATAATCCGGTGAATTGGTTGCCCTGGTCGCAGCAGGCCCTGGACCTGGCCCGCGAACAGAATAAACCCATACTGCTGTCGATCGGTTACTCGGCCTGTCACTGGTGTCATGTCATGGCGCACGAATCGTTCGAAGACGAGGCCACGGCAGCGCTGATGAACCAGCATTTCATCAACATCAAGATAGATCGGGAGGAGCGACCGGATATCGACCGAATCTATCAGACCGCGCATCATTTAATCGCACAGCGCCCCGGCGGCTGGCCACTAACCATGTTTTTATCACCGCAGGATTGCGTGCCATTCTTCGGTGGCACCTATTTCCCGAGCCAACCGAAATACGGCATGATTGCGTTTAGCGATTTACTTGAGCGCATAGCAGCTATATATCAGCAGGAGCCCGACAAGATCAGGCAACAGGGTGAAGCGATCCAGCAGGCCCTGATTGATATCGAAATGCGTGAAAACCAGAACCTGCACGACGCAAAGATCAGCGCGCTGGATACTTTCGATACCCAGCTGATCAAGGTCCATGATCCCCAGTTTGGCGGTTTTGGTCAGGCACCGAAATTTCCCCAGCCCGCCATTTTGCTGCAGGCACTGGGTCGGGCGTTTCAAAAATCATCTGCTGATCCTGTCTACGGCGCAATCGACTTCAGCCTGCAGCAAATCGCGCGCGGTGGAATCCGGGATCACGTCGGGGGTGGCTTCTTTCGTTACTCGGTAGATGATAAATGGATGATCCCGCATTTCGAAAAGATGCTGTATGACAACGGTCAGCTATTGGAGGTATTTGCGAAAGCCTGGCGATTAACCGGGGATCACCTGTTTGCAGATGCCGTCGACGGCATCGTGAACTGGCTTGAGCGCGAAATGGTTACCGACTCGGGCGCATTTTATGCTGCTCTGGACGCTGATTCCGAAGGCGTCGAAGGCAAATTCTACCTGTGGACGCCCGAACAGGCACAGCAGTTAATAGACAGCCAATTCTACCCGGTATTCGCTCATCAGTACGGGCTCGACCAGGCCGCAAATTTCGAAGGCAAATGGCATCTGCACGCCTACTTCGGCGAACCGGAGTTGCTCGACGAGTTCAGACTCGAAGCAAAGGAATTCCGATCCCAACAGGAGCGGGCACGACAGCTCTTGCTCGCGCAACGCGCAACCCGCATCCGCCCCGGACTCGATGACAAGATATTGACCGGTTGGAACGCATTGGTGATACGCGGGCTCGCTAGCGCAGCTCGGATTTTCATGCGCCAGGACTATTTCGACATCGCGCAGCGCTGCCTGCAGGCGCTGAAGAATGATTGCTGGCGGGAAGACCGCTTACTTGCGCTCAGCATAACCGCCGGTAAACAATTACCCGCCTATCTTGATGATTACGCCCATCTGCTACAGGCGATCCTTGACTGCCTGCAGTACCAGTGGAACGACGAAGATCTGGCTTTCGCGGTTAAGCTTGCCGATCAACTGCTCGATCGATTCGCCGATCCTGACCACGGGGGCTTTTTCTTTACCGCAGCCGATCATGAAAAACTCATCCAGCGTCCCAAGTCCTGGCAGGACGAGGCGATGCCCAGTGGTAACGCTGTCGCCGCACTTGCCCTGCATCGACTGGGCCTGCTAATCGGGCGACAGGCCTATACCCAAAGCGCGGAAAGAGCATTGCAATCAGTGGCTGACAATGTGAACCAGACGCCTTTCCACGCTGCCGGTTTTATCGCGTTACTCGAGGCGCTTAACAGTCCACCCTTCCAGATTATCCTGCGCGGTGAGCCCACGCCGTTGGCACAGTGGCGTGACGAGATATTACCGCGATTGAAACCCGATCAATCCGCATATTTCATTCCGAACGATGCGCAGGATTTACCCGCGGAGATCACACAAAAAACCAGCGACCGTGCGGTTAGTGCTTGGATTTGTGAAGGCTTTGTTTGTCGTCAACCCCTGCATGAGCTTGACACATTGCTGCATTCACTAGACAAATAAAACCAGCAACCAGACGACAGCCATTAAAATTATTGCCAGCGCCACCGCGGCGGAGCCCATATCCTTGGCGCGTCCAGAGAGTTCATGCTGCTCGTCACCGAAACGATCGACAACTGCTTCGACCGCGGAATTAAGGATTTCAACCAACGGCAGCAGCAATACGCTTGATACCAGCAACGCCTTCTCAATACCGCTATCACCGAGAAAAAGCCCGAGCGGAATCATAACGATACAGAGCCAGATTTCCTGGCGAAACGCTGCCTCGTGACGATACGCGGCACACATCCCCTGCCACGAGTAACCTGTCGCTTTTATAATTCGCGTGAGTCCCTTGTTACCGCTATCGGCCATGTGGTCGCCTAAACCAGAGGATTTGATGCCGGCACAGAGGATATCGCGCAGCAATGTTCATGGCAAAATCCTGACGGCTATTCTTCTTCAGCTATGACATCCGTGTAGGCTTCTGCATCGAGTAAAGATTCGACTTCTTCCGGGTCTTCCATTGCTACCTTGTACATCCAGCCGTCCCCGTAAGGATCGTTATTGATTTTCTCCGGTGCCCCCTCAAGCACATCGTTAACTTCGATGACTTCTCCGGATATCGGCGCATATATGTCGGAGGCAGCCTTGACCGATTCGATGACGCCGACCGAGTCGCCCGCCGCGATCGAGCTGCCCTGCTCGGGTAATTCAACATAGACAAGATCGCCCAACAGCTCCTGGGCATGATCTGACACGCCTATAGTCGCGACATTGTCTTCCACCAGCACCCATTCATGCGAAGATAAAAACTTCAATTCAACTGGTACTTCACTCATTTATAATTACCCCCCATTAGTTAACATTGATTTCCCCTCGCGCACAAAGGGAAGTTTAACAATCTCAGCTTTCAGTAACCGGTTGCGAACTTCGACTTCCACCTGCCCGCTTGCGCCGACAGGCACCCTCGCCATTGCGATGGATTGCTGCAACGTGGGCGAATAACTACCCGAAGTAATCTCGCCCTCACCTTGCGCGGTCAACACCTTTAAATGATTACGCAAAACGCCCTTGTCCAATAGTAACAGACCGACGAAGCTTTGCTGAACTCCCGCCGACAGTTCCGCCTCGAGCGCCTGCCTGCCGATAAAATCGCGCGGCTCGGACATCGCCACGGTCCAGCTCAACCCAGACACCAGCGGGCTGGTATTTTCATCCATGTCGGTTCCGTATAAATTCATACCCGCCTCGAGACGCAGGGTATCGCGTGCGCCAAGCCCGCAAGGTGCAATGCCGGCCTCCAGCAGGCGATTCCAGAGATCGGCAATCTGTTCACTCAACATCAGGATTTCGAAGCCGTCTTCCCCGGTATAGCCGGTACGTGCGACGAAACAGTCGTCGAATTCCACGCCCTGGAAACGCGCCAATTGCTGCAGCGGCGTCTGCTGATATTCAGCAAACAGTTGCGTGGCCTTATCTCTCGCGCTGGGTCCCTGAACCGCCAGCATCGCCACATCTTCGCGGAATTTTATGTTGAGATCGGTATAGGATTGCCCCTGCAACTCGAGCCAGGCGAGGTCTTTTTCGCGCGTGGCCGAATTAATCACCACGCGGTAAAAATTGTCCCGCAGGTAATAAACAATCAGGTCATCGATCACACCGCCCTGTTCGTTAAGCATACAGCTGTAGAGCGCCTTGCCCGTCAGCGTTAGCCTGGCAACATCATTCGCGAGCAGATGTAGCAAGTAGGCTTTGGCATCTGCCCCGCTGATATCGACGACGGTCATATGCGAGACATCGAACATCCCGGCATCGTGACGCACTGCTTCATGTTCCGAGATTTGTGAACCGTAATTGATGGGCATGTCCCAGCCCGCAAAATCGACGATTTTAGCGCCAGCATCGAGGTGGCACTGGTAAAGTGGTGTTTTATTTCCCATCGATGAATTACCTCCCAGATCGGTCGCCACGTCAAGCGTTGGGCATAGAGAATAGAGCCTGTCCGGTTCTAATTAAAGCGTTATCTACACCACCGGCCTGCTCAGGTGATGTTCTGAATCGCTTTTTCCATAATCGCGCGCTTGAACCATGGCGTTTCATCGACAATGCGCATGCCCAGGTCACGAACGGCAGTAAGCCCTTTCTGGTCCAGTCCGTAAACCCATTTAAGCGCACCGAAGCTGGTACCCGCGAGCCAGGTTTCGCTTTTACGCTGACGTTCGTAACGACGCAGTTTTTTTTGTGGAATGTTTTCGCTACGCTCGCCGATCAACTGCGTCAGGGTCTCGACATCGCTGAAACCGAGGTTTACCCCCTGGCCGGCGAGCGGATGCACACTATGAGCGGCGTCACCGATCAGCAGTACCCGGCCTTTCAGCCAGTGCTCGCAGTGATGCCAGCCAAGCGGAAAACTCAGGCGGGAGCTGCTGGCTTTCACCCGACCAAGCTTGAACTCGAATGCCTCGCCCAGTGCATCACAAAATTCATCATCATTGAAGGCCAGGAGCTGGCTGGCAAGATCATCGTCGCAGGACCAGACCACCGCGCACTGACCGTTCGCCAGCGGCAAAAACGCCAACGGGCCGGTACTCAGGAAACGCTGCCAGGCGGTAAAGCGATGCGAATATTCCGTATCGACGTTGGCGACAAATGCGGTTTGCCGGTATTGTCCGGACCGCGCGATGATACCGGCGAGGTTGCGCGTCGGCGAGTTGCGACCGTCGGCGGCCAGCAACAAGCCGGCCGTGAGGCAACGCCCGGAGCCCAGGCGCAGCTCAACGCCCTGTGCATCATTCTCAAGCACCGCCTCAACGCTGTCCGGCATGAACCATTCGATCCGGGTCTCACGCTCGCAGGCTCGGTAGAACGTGTGTTGAAGCTGCCGATTTTCAACGATTGCGCCGAGATTGTCACGCGCCAGGTCGACTGCATCAAAAGCAACACTGGCCTCGCCGTGCTGGTGCCAGATATACATTTGCTCGTAGTAGCAAATCCGCTTGTCATCGAGCTGCTGCCAGATTCCTAGCTGTTCCAGGATGCCGCGTGAACGCGGACTAATCGCGGACACGCGCAAATCATATTGATCATCGGTTACCTCATGGCTTTCAATCGGCCGCGCTGCCTCGACAATCGCAACCCGGTATCCTCTACCTGCCAATGCAAGCGCCGCGCAGGCACCGACCATTCCGGCGCCGACGATAACAATATCGTAAGAGCCGGAACTCACAAGTGCCCTCGCAGCAGGCGATTGCCACCGAAGGTCATGCCCATACCGGTTAATGCGGCCTGGGTTTTCAGCGGTGGTACCAGATCCAGCAGGCCGAGACCCGCAGCGCGCACTACATCCAGCAGTGGTAACTCGTTCGAAAACATTGTGACCAGGCCATCGCCGTAACGGATGATTCGACGGTGCTCGTCGGCCCGCAGCATTCCATAGTCAGTTACCAGTTGACTGAGTTCGTTGTCAAGATCTGCCAGGGGCCGGTCATAAAGCAACTCGTGGAGGCATGCGATATCTCGTAACGACAGGTTAAAACTTTGCCCTGCAACCGGGTGCAAGGCATTCGCAGCATTGCCGATTAACAGGCAACGACCTGCATTCAACGCCTCGGCGCGGGTGCGCTGAATCGGGATCGAGAAGCGTTCGCCGACACGCTCGATCAATCCCAGTCGAAATCCGAAACGGTCCTGCAGGACTGCGCTGAATTCAGTGTCATCATGATTACAAACCACGCTCGCCCGGTCCAGCGCAAGCGTCCATACGCAGGCGTAACGCTTGCCACCCAGCGGCAGCATTGCCAGTGGTCCCTGTGGTGTGAAACGCTCATAGGCTGTGTCCATTTTCGGTTTTCCGAACTCGACGTTGCAGATCACGGCAGCCTGCCCGTAATCGTGGCTTTCATGCCCGATGCCGAGCGCCGAGCGGGCGGGCGAATGCGCACCGTCAGCAATCAGCGCAAGCCTGGCCTTCAGCACCTGTTTACGTTTATTTTTACGATAGCCGATGGTCACCTCGGCGCCCTGGCCGATCGATTCGAACTCGGCGTTTTGTTCGAGTTTTATATTATCCTGATCTTTAATCGCGTCGAGCAGGCAACGGCCGAGCGCCTGGTTTTCAATGACATACCCCAGAGCGTCGAGCTGATAGTCTTCAGCCCGTAGCCTGGTGACACCCCAGCGACCGAGTGACGACACATGAATATGCCGGATCGGGGCTGCCTGTGCTTCGATTTGCGACCAGATGCCGAGCGCCCTGAAAACCTGCACGCTGCTGGCAGCGAGTGCGATCGAACGTGCATTCAATCCGTCAGCCCGCGATTGTTCGAGGTTACCCGCTTCGATGATGGATACGCGCCGTCCCGGATGTTGTAGCACCAGTGCAGCACACAGACCGACCAGGCCACCACCGATTATCGCGATATCACGCATTCAGCTTGCCATCAGGGCTTCGATCTCGACCGGCTTACGCGGCAAGGCATCGGTCAGGATTTCATATCCCTGACGCGTGACCAGCACGTCGTCCTCGATTCGAATTCCGATATCCCACCATTTACGATGCACGCCTTTACTGCGTGCCGGGATGTAAATGCCTGGTTCTATCGTCATGACCATGCCCGGTTCCAGCAGTCGCCATTGATCCCCGACCTTGTAGTCACCGACATCGTGGACATCGAGCCCAAGCCAGTGACCGGTGCGGTGCATGTAGAATTTCCGGTAGGCCCGTTCCTTGATGAGCTTGTTGACGTTGCCCTTGAGCAGCTTCAGCTCAACCAGTCCTCGCGTAATAACGCGCACCGCGGCGTTATGTGGATCGTTCCAGTGATTACCCGGTTTAACTTTCCTGACCGCCGCCTGGTGGGCGGCAAGCACAATATCGTAAACCTCGCGCTGGGTCCGGGTATATTTTCCGTTAACCGGAAACGTGCGGGTGATATCGGATGCATAACCTTCCACTTCGCAGCCTGCGTCGATCAACAACAAATCACCATCGTTTAACTCGTCTGAATTATCGGTGTAGTGCAGGATACAGCCATTGGCCCCGCCACCGACAATCGCCGAATAGGCATGATTGGCGTTATTGCTGCGATACTCGTGATCAAACTCGGCCGCAACATGATATTCGTACTTGCCCGGCGCACACAGCTTCATCGCGCGCTTGTGTGCACGTACGTTGATTGCAGCCGCCTTGCGCAGCAAACGCAATTCTTCACGACTCTTGTAGAGCCGCATGTCGTGCAGTATGTAATCGAGAGAGACAAACTCGGAAGGCACATGCAGTCCCGCGCGCGACTGCTCCTTGATGTGGTTTACCCAGCCGATCAGGCGCTTGTCGAAATCGGGGTAACGACCCATGACGTTATAGATGCTGTCGGTTCCCTCGAGCAGGCCCGGCAGAATATCATCGATATCGTCGATCGGAAACGAATCATCAGCGCCATGGAATTCGATAGCGCCTTCCTGGCCCGCGCGGCGTCCGTTCCAGGTTTCCTGTTCCGGGTCCTTTTCTCGACAAAACAGGATGTACTCACCATGCTTGCGGCCCGGCATCAGGACCATCACCGCATCGGGTTCATTAAACCCGGTCAGGTAAAGGAAATCGCTATCCTGCCGGAACGGAAAATGGGCATCGCGATTGCGGATGATTTCAGAAGCTGAAGATAGAATCGCGATCGTATTCTTACCCATCATCTTCATGAGCTGGCTGCGACGGCGTTTAAACTCGGTTGGTTTCATCAGGTGCTCGTAAATTAAGTCCGCCTGTCTTCCCCGCTTGCGTGGGGATGACAATGATTAAGTTAATGCATAGTTGTCGAAGACTTGAGCGGATTTAGCGACTCGTTCAACATCAATGTCGCGATGCGCACATGCTCGACAATTTCGGTATACTGAAGCTCGGCCTCTTCGCTGGTCTCTTCTTCGTGGCTGAGCTTACTAATTTCAAGTAAATCTGACAAACACTCGCGCGATTCGTCGTCGAGCGTACCTTCGACACCGGACTTGAAGACACCAATTCCGTAAAGAAAGCCCTGACACCATGCCGACAGACCCAGCAGGCGTAGACTGAAATCGTCTGCGTCATCCGGCAACAGCAGCTCAAAGTGTAATTCCTGGTCGTTTAACTGGGCCCAGGTTTGCTCGTAAAGTTGCTCGAGCAGGCCAAGCTGCTCGGTTGCCAATACATTCCCTCGCTCGGGCAGGTCATCCAGTGTATGCCCAAGCCAGGTCGCACAGGGTGCATTGTCAATCAACAGGGCGCAGAGGGTACCGTGTGATTCAGCCGCATCAGTCGTTGCGCCCAGGCGTTCCAGCGCGGATTGCACCAGATCGAAATCGAGCATTGTAGAAAACCTACAGATTCGTATAATTTTTGTATTCTAGCATCCGAAATCAGCTGCAAAAACATCTGCATGTTGACCTGCGCCACATAAGGCCCGATGATTGCACTATGGACTCAGATAAAGACAAGTATACCGAAGATGACCTGCGCCAGCTCGAACAGCGTATCGACGAGCTTATCGATACCGTCGGACTACTGAAGAACGAAAATACCAGCTTGCGACAGCAAAAAGACAAGCTGGCGACCGAACGCTCTCAGTTGATCGAAAAAACCGAGATGGCCCGCAGCCGGGTCGAGGCGATGATTTCCCGCCTGCGATCGCTCGAGCTAGGCTCATGACAGACGTGCAACCGATAAACATTTCCATCCTGGACAAGGATTACAAGGTCGCCTGCCCACCGGGCGAACAATCGGCACTGCTTGAGTCCGCCAAGTTTCTCGATAATAAAATGCGCGAAATCCGTGACAGCGGTAATATCATGGGCTCCGAACGAATCGCGGTCATCACCGCGTTAAACATGGCTAACGACCTGCTAAGGACCAGCAATGTAGACAAGGAACTGGGCCAGGACCTGCCACCCCGTCTGAAAGACCTGGAAAACAAGATCTCCCGCGTGCTTGAACAGGCGCGGCAATTAGAGATTTAGTTCCTATTAGTATTTTAAATTGTACTTTTCGCTGAAATAGAGCCATAGTTATCTCGATACTGACTACGGTGATCGTTAGCATCCATCATAATCCTTGAGCCTATTTATCAATCTCGGGGACTTCCGTGTAACACTGATGTGCATGCCTGACGAGTCAGGAAGCCTAATGGGTTACCAATATCCCCACCTGAACCTTCGGTTCAAGGTTGATAGATTTGCGACGACACCGTGGTTGGTATCCTTATACCAGCGCTCACTTTCCCGGTTTTTTGACTGCCAGGGCTCCGCTCCCGGACACCCTCAACGCCAGCCTCTACTTCAGAAATAACTGGTAAGCTTCGTTTTCGGTTTCGTTCCAGTAGGGTATCTTGAGGCTCTTCAAAAACGCATTAAAGGCCCGTTTGTCATCCTTACCGACCTGAAATCCCATCAGGATACGGCCAAAATTTGAACCGTGATTGCGATAGTGAAACAGGCTGATATTCCAACGATTACCCACTTTCATTAAAAAATCTAATAAGGCGCCCGGTTTTTCCGGAAACTGGAAACGGTAGAGCAGTTCGGAGGTGACACTGCTGCCAGGATGCCCACCGATCATGTAGCGGGTATGCAGCTTGGCGACCTCGTTACCGGTCATGTCGACAACCTTGTAACCCTTCGCAGCCAGTTTTTCAATAAGCTTGTTCTTCTCTGCAATTCCGTGGGTAAGCTGGATCCCTGCAAAAACCCGCGCCGTCTTGTCGTCCGCGTAGCGGTAGTTGAACTCGGTAATCGAGCGATGACCGATTAACTGACATAGCCTCTTGAAACTGCCCGGACGTTCCGGGATTTCAACCGCAAGCAAGGCCTCTCTATCTTCACCGAGTTCGGCGCGTTCCGACACGTGTCGCAGGCGATCGAAGTTCATGTTCGCACCGCAGTTAATCGCTACCAGCGTTTGCTGCTTGATGCCGTGGATTTCGACGTATTTTTTGAGTCCGGCGAGCGATAATGCACCCGCAGGTTCACAAATTGCGCGCGTGTCCTCGTAAGTGTCCTTGATCGCCGCGCAAATCTGGTCCGTCGAAACCAGGATCACGTCATCAACCAGGTCCCTGATTATTGACCAGTTGTTCTTGCCGACCTGCTTCACCGCGACACCGTCGGCGAAAATCCCGACTTCCTTCAAACTGACGCGCCGGCCCGCTTTGCGCGCTTCGTAAAAACAGGCGGCATCGTCGGGTTCCACGCCAATTATTCGGGTTTCCGGCTTTACTGCCTTGATGAATCCGGCAATCCCTCCAATCAGGCCGCCCCCACCGACCGCAACGAAAATTGCATCTATCTTGTCGGGATGCTGGCGGATAATTTCATGCGCGATGGTGCCCTGACCTGCCATGACGTCAAAATCATCGAACGGATGAATAAACGCCAGTCGTTCCTTCTTCGCGAGTTTTAACGAGTAATCCTTGGCAGCATCAAAATTCTCACCGTAGAGCACCGCTTTTGCGCCGTAGGACCTGACCGCGGTAACCTTGATATCAGGGGTCGTGGTGGGCATCACGATGGTTGCCTTCAGATGAAGCTTCCTGGCGGCTAAAGCCACACCCTGCGCATGGTTACCGGCCGACGCGGTAATAACGCCCTTTAATCCGGGGTTTGCCTGCAGTTCCTGGTAAATCTTGTTGAAGGCACCACGACATTTGAATGAGAACACGGGCTGCAAATCTTCGCGCTTGATAAATACCTGGCTGTCGTAGCGCTTCGAAATTCGCGGCATAAAATCCAGCGGCGTTTCGCGGGCAACGTCGTATACCCTCGCGGTCAGCACTTTTTCTAGAAATTTTTCCTTTCGCATAGCCCGTTTATTGTTTATATCTGCTATTTATTGTCTAAACCGCGCAATGACTTGCGTGGACTGGAAGTGATTATCATAATTGATTGCGCGCGAAGCAACAGGTAAATCCATGACGCCCGATGATAAAAAACGTAATGCCGCAGAGGCCGCGATCGATTACGTCAAGCCCGGTTCGACGATCGGCGTCGGTACTGGCTCGACTGTTAATTATTTTATCGACTTGCTGGCCGAAAAAATGAGCGGCAAGATCGCCGCCGCGGTTTCCAGTTCCGATGCTTCCAGCGAGCGTTTGCGAGATCATGGAATCGCGGTTGTCGATTTAAACGAGGTCGGCGGGCTCGACCTTTATGTCGACGGTGCCGATGAGTCCAATCATCAGCTGCACCTGATCAAGGGCGGTGGAGGGGCCTTGACGCGTGAGAAAATTGTTGCAGCAGCCAGCGCGGTGTTTGTCTGCATCGCCGACGACAGTAAGCTGGTAGACAGGTTGGGCGCGTTTCCGCTGCCGGTGGAAGTCATCCCAATGGCACGCGGACTGGTCTCCGGAGCGCTGCAGGCACTTGGCGGCGAGCCACGATTGCGGGAGGGATTTATCACCGATAATGGCAACCAGATTCTCGATGTCCATGGACTGCAGATCAGCGACCCTATCGACATGGAAATCCGGATCAACCAGATCACCGGTGTGGTTTGCGTCGGTCTGTTCGCGCATCGTCCGGCCGACGTCCTCATTCTCGGATCCGAGGACGGGATCAGATCCATACAGATATAAAAAAGCCCGCATACGCGGGCTTTTCGGTATGCGGTCTGTTGTTTAACGCTTGGAAAACTGAACGCCGCGGCGGGCTTTACGCAAACCAACCTTCTTGCGTTCGACTTCGCGTGCATCACGCGTCACAAAACCTTCCTTGCGCAGCGTTTCGCGAAAAGTTTCGTCATATTGCAGCAATGCACGTGTAATTCCGAGGCGAATCGCGCCAGCCTGGCCACTGGGGCCGCCACCCGATACATTGACGTTGATATCGAATTTATCCACCAAATCAACACTTTGCAACGGCTGACGTACCACCATGCGCGAGGTTTCGCGGCCAAAGTACTCGTCGATGGTTCTGTTATTAATCGTGATCGCGCCTTTACCTGACTTCAGGTAAACCCGTGCCGATGAACTCTTGCGACGACCGGTACCGTAGTATTGTTCTACTGCCATAATTTGACCTGTTATATTTCGAGAGGCTGGGGTTGCTGCGCGGCATGATGATGCACGTCACCCGCGTATACCTTCAGCTTCTTGTACATTGCCCGGCCCAGGGCGTTCTTGGGTAACATGCCCTTGACCGAATGCTGGATGATTCTTTCCGGGTGCTCCTTGCGTAACTTCGCCAGGTTAGTCGATTTCAAACTGCCGATATAGCCGGTGTGATGGTGGTACATCTTGTCGGTTTCCTTGTTGCCGGTAACCCGTACCTTTTCCGCATTGATGACGATAATATAATCGCCGGTATCGACATGAGGTGTGTATTCTGGCTTATGTTTGCCACGCAAACGACGCGCGATTTCAGTCGACAGCCGACCCAATACCTTGTCGCTGGCATCGATTACGTACCAATCGCGTTTTACCGAATCGGGTTTTGCGCTGAAGGTTTTCATATTCAATCCTGATAAGTTGCCGTTACGCCGTTGTCTTCTTTCACAAAGGGCGCGAATACTAACCAATTAAACCCCGCTTGACAAGATGTAACACCGTTGATTTCATGGGATATTTGGCGTCTTGGATTAATATCCTGATTTCGCTGATAATATGTGCTCTTTCGACCGATCTTTAACTCGGTATCCTGGACTCGACATGCGCAATTTAAGCTTTACCGATCGCCTGCTGGACGAACTGCAACACGGCCTGAGCACCAGTCACCTGCAGCCCGGCGCGGCCAAACGTGTTTATCCAGCCGATGATGCGGAGCAAGCTGAGCTATCCCCCGGGGAAAAGGCGCATGTTGCCGGCTTGATGCGGGTTAATAATGCCGGGGAAGTTGCCGCCCAGGGGCTTTATCGTGGCCAGGCATTCAGCGCCCGCAAACAGGCGCTCAGTAAAGCGATGAAACAGGCTGCCGAGGAAGAAAACGAACATCTCAACTGGTGCCAGCGACGCCTGTCGGAACTCGGTGAGCGTCGTAGCCTGCTCGACGGGGTCTGGTACTGGGGTTCATTCACGATCGGCGCACTCGCGGGTGCAGCGGGTGACAAGTGGAGCCTCGGCTTCGTCAAGGAAACCGAATACCAGGTCTGCTCGCACCTCGACCGGCACCTGGAGCAGCTCCCTGAACAAGACCAGCGCAGTCGCTCGATCGTCGCGGCGATGCGCGACGACGAGCTGCGCCACGCAGAGAACGCGGCCGAGGCCGGCGCCGCTGAATTGCCGCAACCGGTCAAAGCCGCGATGACCCTGGTCGCCAAAGTCATGACCGTCACCGCCTACCGCATCTAAAACCCAATCATTGCGATACCCAGGCTGCATCCAGCTATGCAATAGCAACTTCCTGGGCCACCTCGGGAGAAAGTCTGCAAAAGGCGCTCCCTACCGGCGCCAGCGCCGGTAGGTCCATCCATGGAATCGCTTGGACCCCGAGACGTCGGATCGCGGCATCCATGCCTCGGTACACTTTTGCAGACTTTCTCCCGAGGTGGCCTACAACTATCGAGGCGTGGACGTGGGTCGCGCCGCTTAGTGGTAAAGCTAGTCGAGGTTGACGACTTCGAAGTCGTGGGTGATCGTGGCGACCTTTTCGAGCATGCGCGAGGCTGAACAGTACTTGTCGGCGGATAAATCCACTGCCTTTGCAACTTTAGTTGGGTCGAGGTCACGACCGGCGACGATAAAATGGAGATGGATTTTGGTGAACACCTTGGGAATGGTGTCGGCGCGCTCGGCTTCGATTTCGACCTCGCAGTCGTCCAGTTGCTGGCGCGATTTTTGTAAAATTGAAACTACGTCAAACGCGGTACAGCCCCCGAGACCCAGCAACAGCATTTCCATGGGTCGCACACCGAGATTGCGCCCGCCGGCATCAGGCGCGCCGTCCATCACCACCGAGTGACCGCTACCCGATTCACCCACAAAAGACATGTGATCCAGCCACTTGATTCTGCACTTCATAGTTAATTCCTATTGCTGTCGAATTGCTCTTTTTGTGCTATCTTTACGCTCATACGCGGACCAGATAATTATAATCATGTCAGTTAACCCGATCACAAAAGTAATACCCCGGCAAAATGCCGCCCTGGACAATTTCCTGCATCATTGCCACACCAAGAAGTACGCGGCGCGAAGCACGATAATCCATGCGGGAGACGAATCCGAGACGCTGTACTATATCATCGAGGGTTCCGTGAGCGTAGTCATCGAGGACGAGGACTGTAACGAGATCGTACTCGCCTACCTGAATCCGGGGGATTTTTTCGGTGAAATGGGTTTATTCATAGAGGACACCAGGCGCAGTGCCTGGGTCATCACCCGCACCGCCTGTGAAGTCGCCGAAATTCATTACAACCAGTTCATGCAGCTGGCCAAGGACACGCCCGAAATCCTGTTTCAACTGTCCTCGCAACTGGCCAGCCGATTGCGCAATACCAGTCGCAAGGTTAGCAATCTTGCCTTCATGGACGTTACCGGTCGCGTCGCGCGTACCCTGCTTGACCTGGCACGCGAGCCCGATGCAATTACCCATCCGGATGGCATGCAAATCAAGATTACGCGTCAGGAAATCGCCAAGATTGTCGGTTGTTCACGCGAAATGGCGGGTCGGGTCATGAAAACACTCGAGGAAGACGGTCTGATTTCGGCGCACGGCAAGACCATTGTCGTCTTCGGCACCCGATAAAACTGTTCCGGCGGAATTCATCCGCAGCCCGTTCCCGGCCTAATCGATATCGCTGTCGAAACTGGCTTTCCAGCTAGTAAAAAAGTTCGCGCAGGCCCTGTCCCGGGTCCGGTGCCCGCATAAAGGCTTCACCCACCAGAAAAGCATGGACATCGTGCCGGTGCATCAAGGCAACGTCGTCGCGTCCATGAATCCCGCTCTCGGTAACCACCAGGCAACCGGTGGGGACCTCGTCAAGCAGGTTAATCGTGGTCTCCAGGCTGGTATCAAAGGTACGTAAATCGCGATTGTTAATCCCCACCAGTTCCAGTTCGAGTTCGAGTGCACGCTCGAGCTCGTCACGATCATGGACCTCAACCAGTACGTCCATGCCCAGCGAGCGTGCCTGTCGATGCAGACTTGCGAGGGCTGCATCATCGAGCGCGGCGACGATTAACAGGATGCAGTCGGCGCCGATCGCCCGCGATTCGACCACCTGGTAGGGATCGACAATGAAATCCTTGCGAATAACCGGCAGCTGGCAGGCGGTACGCGCGGCCACCAGGAAATCCTCGTGCCCCTGGAAAAAATCCTGATCGGTCAGCACCGACAGGCAGCAGGCACCACCCGCTTCATAGGACCGGGCAATCTCGTCGGCGTCGAAGTTTTCGCGGATCACGCCCTTGCTGGGCGAGGCTTTCTTTATTTCCGCGATTACGGCCGACTCGCCCCGCTCGACACGCTGCTTTAACGCCGCGGTAAATCCGCGGGGAGCCGATGCCTCGCGAGCCCGCTGCTGCAAGGCATCCAAAGACGTGGTTTGCCGGCGTGACGCAATCTCCTGCTGTTTGCGCGCCAGAATTCGATTAAGAATATCCGGTCGTGAAGCGTTCATCAGGCGTTCGATCGGACCACCAGGTTTTGCAGCACCTCGGCGGCCTTGCCACTGCTGATTGCCTGCCTGGCGGCCTCAACCCCGGCTGCCAGGGTGTCAGCACAACCCGATACATAAATTGCGGCACCGGCGTTGAGACAGACAATATCATGTGCGGGACCCGGATTATCCGCCAGCACCGAGCGGATCATGGCCAGGCTCTGCTCCGGAGAATTCACTCGCAGCTCATCCAGTGACGCCAATGCCATCCCGAAATCGGATGGCGTAATCGTGTAACTGGTAACTTTGCCATCTTTAAGTTCAGCGACATGGGTCGGCGCCGAAATGCTGATTTCGTCCAGTCCATCCTCGGCATGCACAACCATGACATGACGGCTTTTGAGCTGCTTTAACACGTTTGCCATCAGTTCTACCAGCGCATCATCGAATACGCCGATTATCTGGTTGGGTGCGCCCGCCGGGTTGGTCAGGGGACCAAGTACGTTGAATATGGTCCTGACCGCCATTTCCTTACGCGGACCGATCGCGTGTTTCATTGCACCGTGATGCGCAGGGGCGAACATGAATCCGACACCAACCTGCTCGATACATCCAGCCACCTGTGCGGGCGAAATATCCAGTTTTACGCCCGCGGCCTCGAGCACATCGGCACTGCCTGAATTACTGGTCATGGAGCGATTACCATGCTTGGCGACTTTTGCACCGGCTGCCGCCGCCACGATGGCGCTCGCAGTCGAGATATTAAAGCTGCCCGAAGAATCACCACCGGTACCCGCGGTATCGACAAGACGATCGCTGCTTACCTCGACCCGCGTCGACAGATCTCGCATCACACGGGCGGCGGCAGAAATTTCGTCGACGGTTTCACCCTTCATGTGCAGACCCACCAGGAACCCGCCTATCTGGGAGGCCGTGCATTCTCCGGTCATGATTTGCTGCATGATCGAATTCATTTCATCGCTGCTCAAGTCCTGGCGCGCGATCACCGCCTTAATAGCCGCCTGTATCTCCATTATTCCTCCTGCCTAATGGATGCCTTGTTGAAGAAAATTTCGCAACAGGGCGTGACCGTGCTCGGTCAGAATCGATTCCGGATGGAATTGTACGCCCTCGATTACAAGTTTACGGTGACGCAGGCCCATGATTTCATCGAGACTACCGTCCGCGTTTTCGGTCCACGCCGTGACTTCGAGACAATCCGGAACACTGTCCTTGTCAATCACCAACGAATGGTAACGCGTTGCTATAAATGGGTTTTCGAGACCTCCAAAAACTCCGGCGCCGGTATGGAATATCCGCGATGTCTTGCCGTGCATGATTTGTCGAGCATGTACGATTTTTCCCCCGTAAACCTGCCCGATACTCTGATGACCGAGACACACACCGAGAATCGGTTTTTTCCCGGCCAGCGACTCGATCGCGGCCATCGATATCCCGGCTTCGTTCGGGGTACACGGACCGGGCGATATCATGATATGACTGCAGCCCGAATTCAGAATGGCATCGACGCCGACCTGATCGTTGCGCACCACTTCGACATCGGCATCAAGTTCACCGAGATACTGCACCAGGTTATAGGTAAACGAATCATAGTTGTCGATCATCAGGACTTTCATGATTCTTCTCCGCCAGCTTCTCCGTCACAGGGATCACGCGACGGCAATCCTGCTTCGGCCAGTGCCACGGCACGAAAAATGGCGCGCCCCTTGTTCATGGTTTCGGCCCATTCGTTTGCCGGAACTGAATCATAAACGATTCCGGCACCCGCCTGAATATAGAGTGTTTCATCTTTTATCACCGCGGTACGAATCGCGATCGCGGTATCCATGTTACCGCTCCAGGAAATATAGCCTACCGCACCTGAATAAATGCCCCGTTTTACCGGCTCCAGTTCATCGATTATTTCCATGGCCCGGATTTTCGGTGCCCCCGAAACGGTACCCGCAGGGAAAGTTGCACGTAACACGTCGAAAGCCGTCAATTCCGGTCTGATCCGGCCCTCGACGTTGGAAACGATATGCATAACATGGGAATAACGTTCCACGATCATCTGCTCGGTCAGGTGCACGCTACCCACCTGACTTACCCTGCCGGCATCGTTACGCCCGAGATCGATTAGCATCAGGTGCTCGGCCAGCTCCTTGGGGTCATTGAGTAATTCTCGCTCCAGTTCCAGATCGTGCTCCGCGGTCCTGCCCCGTGGCCGGGTTCCGGCGATCGGACGTACCGTGACCGCCTCGTCTTCAAGGCGCACCAGAATTTCGGGAGAAGATCCGACCACGTGATGGTCATCCAGATTCAGGTAATACAGGTAAGGCGACGGGTTGAGGCCGCGCAGTGCGCGATACAAATCTATGGGTGCGGACCGGTAAGGTATCGAGAGTCGTTGCGATAAAACGATCTGCATCGCATCGCCGTCAATAATGTACTGGCGCGCCTTTTCCACTGCATCTTCAAAGCCCTGCTGGGTAAACTCGGACGTAAAGTCCTGTTCCCGCACCGTTTGCGGCCGCGAATCGGTGCTGGTATCGAGCTGAATCGAGCCCAGTCTGGTTTCAAGCTCATCGAGTTGAAGTTGCCCCTGGTGCCACGCCTTTTCTGATGTGGGCTCGACATGCACGATCAGAAACATGCGCGATGAAAGATTATCGAACACCACCAGCTTGTCGCTCAGCATCAACAGGATATCGGGAGTCTGGTGTCGATCGGGATTGGGGCAGTGCGCGAGTTTGGGCTCAATGTAGCGAATCGTATCGTAACCGAAGTAACCGACCAGGCCGCCATGAAACTTGGGCAGGCAATCTGCCTCGGCAACCTTGAAGGAATGCAGGTAGTTCTCGATAAAGCGCAGTGGATCGTCAGTTTCTTCGTCACTGACAATTTCACCGTCGACCTCGAGTAGCACCCGTTTGGAAAATACCTTGATGCGCGTATTGCAGGCCATACCAATGATCGAGTAGCGACCCCACTTCTCGCCACCCTGCACCGATTCGAATAAATAGGTGTAAGGCTTGTCTGCCAGTTTCAGGTAAGTGCTTAACGGGGTATCAAGGTCGGCGAAGACTTCGCGTACCAGCGGAACACGATTGTAATCACGCTTGATTTGATTGAATTGCTTGAGATTCATGGGTGACTCTTAAAACGAATGAACAGAAAAAAGGTAACAGACAACAATAGCTTGCGATCACCATCGCCAGCCCTGTGTACCTTCATTTTTCTGCAAACGTTGTTGAGTCATCCGGATTAACTTTTCAGTCAGACGGCAGAATCTAACATAGCCTTTCGGACATGGCTATGACTATTTCCGGTGTTTTCAGATCGAACCGACGCGCTCCAGCTGGCTGCGAAACTGCTTAAGGATACCGTCATAACGGTTTGGATCATCGGGATCGGCACAGCCGAAAATTCCGGAACCGGAAACGAAGGTATCGGCACCCGCAGCAGCGATCTCGGCTACATTGTCCACCTTGACGCCACCATCGATTTCAAGGCGGATATTGAATCCGGAGTCATCGACCCTGCGACGCGCAGCACGCAACTTGTCAAGCGTCGCCGGAATGAAACTTTGTCCGCCGAAACCCGGATTGACCGACATCAGCAGTATCATATCGATTTTATCGAGCACGTGGTCCAGGTAACCTAACGGGGTCGCCGGATTAAATACCAGGCCGGCCTTGCAACCGCTATCCCTGATCAGCGACAGACTGCGATCGATATGTTCGGACGCCTCGGGGTGAAAGGTGATGTAACTGGCGCCTGCGCTGGCGAAGTCAGGGATGATTCGGTCCACCGGCTTGACCATCAGGTGCACATCGATTGGTGCCTCGACACCGTGTTTACGCAGGGCCTCGCAAACCAGCGGACCGATTGTCAGGTTTGGCACATAGTGATTGTCCATGACATCGAAATGGACGATGTCCGCGCCGGAGGCGAGAACGTTATCGACTTCTTCGCCGAGCCGCGCAAAATCGGCCGACAGGATGGACGGTGCTATCTGGTAATCGGGCATGTTATTTCCTGGTTGCAAGTGGCAGGCAATTTACACCAATTCAATCTCGATTTCAGCCGATCAAAATGGATAACAGTGCCTAGCCCAAATGAGATCTGCCGCCTCTACGCTGTTAAACTGTCGCAATTGCGAAGCTAAAGTTTCATCGATATGTCCGCCGAACAACAGCTAAAACAGGAGCTCGCGGCCCTGCGCCACGAATTGCGGCGCATCACTGACAGCCTCGAGCGCAATCGAACGCGTGAACTGGAGCAACGCGCACAGCAGTTGCGCGCCAGTATCGCGCTATGCGAACGGGACTTGAACCGGGTAACCGACCCTACTCAGGAACGACCAGCTGACGGATAGCGTCATTCATATGCGCCACGTGCGAGCCCTCCCAGTAAACCTTGTGGCAACGACTGCAGCGATAAAACTCCTGGTAGTAACGACGGGTAAGCGGCTCGAGATCAGACCATACCTGCTCGCGGGCGACAGGTTCGATTTTTCCATTGCAATCCAGGCAAAGTCGTAACGGCCTGACCTGTTTATAGAGATCGAGTCGTTGCATGACTTCCCTGAGCTGGGTGTCAGGATCATCCGAGCGCACCCAGTAGCCATGGGTAATCGCACGGCGAAACAGCAACCGCCGATCGCGTGTCAGAACGATACGCTTTTCACGCACCGCGATGTCAACGATTTCGTCATCGACGAGTCGATTTCCGTAGGCCGTATCGAGTCCTATCATGCGTAAACGCCGCGCCAGCTTACCGAGGTTGACGTCGACGATGAAAGCTGTTTTACGCAGCGGTTTTGGCCTTAGTCGCTGCAAGGGCGTAATATCGAGGCTTTCGAACACCGGGTAAACGGCCACCCTGTCAGTATTTCTTAGCTTGTAGTCAAAGCCAACCGATTCATCATTAACCACGATCAAATCGACCTCGCCGTGGGGTACCCCGAGAACCTCGATCGGATCCTTTATCGCGGGCTGGCCACAAAAACGGTATTCGATGGTTTGCTTGCGCTGCTCCGGTGGCAGGAATTCATTGAGTTCCTCGTAAAAGCGAAAATTGGCGAGATATGGTTTCAAGCTTATAATTTCAGTCCCGTTCATCGAGGCGCAGGCGATCATCACAACAATGTCTGGAATTATCTCATATCTTAAAGCGGTCTCCGTAATATTCGGGCTAATGCTAATCGTTGCTACGATACTCGTTCATGTTGAGCAAGTGCGGGCCAGGGATTCATTTGAGGCGAGTCGCGCCAAAATGATAGCCCTGATCGAGCGAGACGTTCGCGATACCAGTGCGTACCTGAAGCGCTCGAACCTGGATAGCCGGGTACTGGAAGCGATGGCAAGGGTACCACGACATGAATTCGTACCGAGCGACCGCCTTGACCAGGCCTACCATAATCGTCCGCTGCCGATCGGGCATGGCCAGACCATTTCACAACCCTACATTGTCGCCATCATGACCGATCTGCTGGAACTTAAGCCGCAACACAGGGTGCTGGAAATCGGTACTGGCTCCGGCTACCAGGCAGCCATACTGGCCGCGCTCGATGCCAGGGTCTGGAGCATCGAAATCATCGAGCCACTCGGACAGCAGGCAAAAACACGCCTGCAGCGCCTCGGCTACGATGCCGTCGAGGTGCGCATTGGTGATGGTTACTACGGCTGGCCCGAGTACGCACCATTCGACGCTATCATCGTCACCGCCGCTGCGAACCACATTCCACCGCCACTGGTAAAACAACTCGCGGTTGGCGGCAAGATGATCATTCCGGTGGGGAGCCGTTTTTCAACCCAGGAACTGATTCTGATTACCCGCGTCAACGAGGATGAAGTGCTGACGCGCCAGGTACTGCCAGTTCGATTTGTACCACTGACCGGTGGACACTAGTACTCCTTCAATGAGATATCTTAGGATTCGACCAGTCAGGAAGCAGTTAGCCGCTAGGCGTGCGACTGCAGGACTAGCCGTTGCTAATTCAAGGGAGCACAACAACGCAGCTGACTGCTTCCTGGCTGGCCCGGAGGGAGCGCCCCAGAAAGGCCAAGGCAAGGCGCAGTCCGCAGGGAATGGCATGCCCTTTACAAGGACTGCAACGCGGTATTGGCCTTTCTGGGGCGCTCTGCATCCCAAGATATCTCAATGAAGGAGTACCATCCGGGGTGAGTGCGAGCCAACAACCACGGTTCTCGATCGCGCTGATTTCCGCCGCGGTGCTCGGCTACGAGGTTCTGCTGATGGCGCTGTTTTCGCAAATCCAGTGGCATCATTTCGCCTACATGGTCGTCAGTGTCGCGCTGCTCGGATTCGGTGTCAGCGGCAGCCTGCTGGTATTCACGGGTAAGCGGCTGGTTCGCCACTTTCGTGGCTTTGCCGTAAGCCAGGCCTGCCTGTTTGCGGTCAGCTCGTTACTGGGTTTCGCGCTCGCACAACTGCTTTCATTCAATCCCGAAGAGCTCATCTGGGATAACGACCACTGGTTACGACTGGCACTGGTAATTTTGCTGTTGACCATACCATTTATTTTTGCAGCTAACCTGATCGGCCTGGCCTTAATCGGGTACCGCCAGCACCTGGCGAGAATCTACGCGGCCGATCTGCTTGGCGCAGGAATCGGCGCACTGGGAATCATCGGGCTGCTTTACCTGATGCCGGCAGCGCATGCCCTTGTCGTTATTTCAGTACTCGGTTTTGCTGCTGCGGCAACGCTTTGGATCGAATGTGGGGGCAAACCCGCGCCGGCACTGGTCGGTTTCGCCGTCGCGGTAATCGTCCTGTATCTGCTGCCAGGTCCCTGGATTGAACCCCGGGTTTCTCCATATAAGGAACTAAGCCAGACTCTGCGAATACAGGGAACCCGTATTATCGAGGAACGCTTCAGCCCGCTGGGCAGGCTTACCGTGGTCGAGAGCAAGTCGATACCCTTACGCCATGCACCGGGGCTCAGTCTTAACGCGCGCAGCGAACCGCCAGCACAACTGGGACTGTTCACTGACGCTGACGCAATGACTGCCATTACACGTTACCGCGGGGTGCGCGAGGACCTGGTTTACCTCGACGATATGACCTCCGCACTGCCTTATCACCTGGCACGCGTCCGCAGCGTGCTGGTTCTGGGAGCCGGCGGCGGCGCCGAGGTACTGCAGGCGATTTATCATGATGCCCAACATATTGGTGCTGTCGAAATAAATCCGCAGGTGGTCGACCTCGTGCGCCACCGTTTTGCCGAATTCAGTGGCGGGCTATACGATCAGGAACGCGTCAGCGTACACATCGCGGAAGCACGCGGCTTTCTGCAGCGCGATGCCAGGGTTTACGATTTGATCCAGGTGCCCTTGCTCGATTCATTTAGCAGCGCAGCCGGTGGGGTGCATGGTCTCAACGAAAACTTTGTTTACACGGTCGAAGCCCTGCGACAAGCCCTGTCGCGACTCGAGACCAATGGATTTATCGCGCTTACGCGCTGGATCAAGTTACCCCCGCGAGACAGCCTGAAATTATTTGCCACCGCGATCGAGGCACTTGAACAATCGAATGCGACCAATGCCCGACAGCGCCTGGCTTTGATCCGGGGCTTACAAACGAGCACACTCTTGATCAAGAACGGGGTGATCAACAGCAATGATATTGACCGGATCAAGTCCTTTTGCAAAACGCGCGCATTTGACCTGGCCTATTACCCAGGGATGCCCGCAACCGAGGCTAATCGCTTCAATCGACTCGAGTCCGCCTATTTTTTTGACGGCGTACAGGCATTACTGGGGGCAGATCGTGATCAATTTTTACAGGACTACAAGTTCAAGCTCGAGCCAGCCAGCGACGATCAACCCTTCCATCATCATTTCGTCAAGTGGCGCTCGCTCGCGGAGTTGCTCAAACTGCGCCACCAGGGCGGTAGCGCTTTACTCGAAACAGGGTACCTTACGCTGCTGGTTACCCTGCCGGTTTGCCTGGTGCTTAGCCTGGTGTTGATACTGGTACCGATGTTGTTTGCAAAGCAGGATAAATCATCAGCTGTTCTCAGATTCAGCAATTACCGGGTGCTGACTTATTTTACAGCACTCGGGCTGGGTTTCCTGTTAATCGAGATCGCATTCCTGCAGAAATTCATTTTGTTGTTGCACCACCCCCTTTACGCTGCCGCGGTGGTACTGGCGTCCTTTTTGATTGCGGCAGGAATGGGTAGCGCCTTTGCGCAGGGATATGCGGGAACCCTTCGCGCGCGGCGCGTTACTGGCTACGCGGTACTGATCATCATTACCTTTGGCGGTGCTTACCTGATGCTGCTGGAGCCATTGATGCAGCTAGCCGGTGCCTGGTCGTTGTCCACACGAATCCTGGTCAGCATTGCCCTGATCACTCCGCTGGGATTTGGCATGGGTATGCCATTTCCCCTCGGGCTATCGGCAATCGGTACCGGCCCGGCAATACTGACCCCCTGGGCCTGGGGCATCAATGGTTGCGCCTCGGTAGTCAGCGCGATACTCGCCTCGCTGCTTGCAATACACTTTGGTTTCAACCTGGTGATCCTGGTTGCCTTAACCTGTTATGCCGTCGCACTATTCAGTTATCCTATCGCAAAGCGTGGCCAGGGCTAGCCTGTTATGGTGGAAATTGGCGCACGCTAAATTACTGATATGAGCAAGAATACGGTTATCGAAAATCAGCGCCGTCACCCGTTGGATGACGATGCCCAGGTCTGGTTGTTTGGTTATGGTTCGCTGATCTACCTGGTTGATTTCCCCCATCTCGAATCGAGGCCTGCAAGCATTCGCGGCTGGAGTCGACGCTTCTGGCAGGGATCGCATGATCACCGGGGAACCGAAGCCAATCCCGGGCGCGTGGTGACCCTGATCGAAGAGGCAGGCGCGATCTGCGGCGGCGTTGCCTACCGGGTCGAGGCACCGGTATTTGAACAGCTCGACGAACGTGAGAAAAATGGTTACCTGCGCTTCGCCACCGAGATGACATTTGACGACGGCTCGCATGCCACCGGGCTGATTTATATCGCAACCCCCGATAACGATGCCTACCTCGGTGAAGCCAGCGAATATGAAATCGCACGTCATATCTGTCGCGCCCAGGGCCCCAGCGGTACCAACAGCGATTACCTGCTCGATCTTGCCCACGCGTTGCGCGAACTGGGCCAGCACGATCAGCACGTGTTCGATATCGAAGCCCATATCCTGGAGATACTAAAACGGTGACACTGGCTCGATGGTTCGCGAGCGATCGGATTTCATCAAGCTGCCAATCGGAAAAAATACTTGGATTCCGGTGGTAGTTACCGAATATCCTTAAAACATTCATCCCGGCGAGGCAACCTGAACCATCCATGACCGGATACACCCACGGCGCTACCCTCGAGCGCGGCACCTTGCTGCCGACCTGCCTCGTGGTCCTGGCCTGCTTCTGTTTTGGAACGATTCCGTATTTTGCCAAATCCCTGACCGACTCCGGTATGGCGGCCTACGCCATCGCATTTTATCGCTACGGGCTCTCGGCACTGGTTTTATTTCCGTTGCTGCTGCGACTACCCGTAGCCCAAATGAAAACGGCTATCTGGGGAGTTATTTCGGGCGTATCCGTGGGGCTCGGCTGGATTGGTTTTGTCAGCGCATTGAAAACCGTACCGGTCTCGACCGTCGGTGTCCTGTACATGACCTACCCGGTGTTCACATTACTGATCGGCTGGATCTGGTTTCGCGACACACCTTCGAAAAGAGGCATAACCGGGGCATTGATGGTCATCATGGCCGCGTTGATTGCCAGTTCACCTGCCGCGGTCGACCCCCGTCATCTCCCCGCCATGCTGATCTCGCTGTCTGCACCCATCAGCTTCGGTTTCGCAATTAACGTGTTGATACACAAGCTCACCTCGATCAGCCCGATTGTACGGGTGGCATGCTTCTCGGTCGGCGCCTCGATCAGCCTGTTGCCATTGCTGCTCCTGTCGGCATCGAACACCGTGCTGCCACAAAATGCCGGCGAATGGCAGTTGATTGCGGGACTTGCACTGGGTACGGCATTACTGCCGCAGCTGGTTTATACCAGCTTCGCGCCAATGATCGGTGCCGCCCGTTCTTCAGTCGCCGGAAGTGTTGAGTTGCCCACGATGTTCCTTATCGGCTGGTATACACTGGGCGAGATAATCGGCACCGCACAATGGCTTGCCTGCCTGCTGATTACAATGGCGATCCTGCTGACGCCAGCCCGCGCAACCCGTAATCTTTCGACCCAGATGGTGCTACCCCGCAAATCCCCATAAAAAAGTCGGCAATTGCCGGCTCTGAATAAACTGCGTTTAAACCCGTTTATTTCAGGCTATTAATATAATCGGCGATATTGTTGATATCCTCGTCTTTCAAGCCGGCTGCCATTGCGTTCATGATGGGATTTTTACGGACCCCGCTGCGGAATTCGGTAAGAGTCTTGCGGATAAAAGCAGCATCTTTGCCCTTAAGTGACGGATTGGTGCTGACGACGCTAACCCCACCCGAACCGTGGCAGCCAATACAGCCCTTGGCGGCATAAGTTGACTGCCCGGCAGCCGCATCTGCATGTACCGCACCGGCAAAGAGTATTGCCATTGAAAAGCAGAACGCTAAAACAAATTTCATTAAACCGGGCTCCCAGGTAGTAATCTTTTAATCGCCATTGGATAATGGCGCCCTAAAAACCGCGCCATTGTTACAAAGCCAAATGTCGATGTAAAGCATAGCAACCGGGGCTGAATCCGTGCTTAATGAACTGAATCAGTACAATCAAAAAATCCGCCAGGACCTGTTGATCGAGCACCGTGGACTCGAGTTTTACACGACCTGGGGATTGTTTTCCCCACGCCAGGTCGATGATGGTTCACGCATGTTACTTGACTTTCTTGAGCTCTCGACCAACGACGATTGCCTCGACCTGGGCTGCGGCTACGGAGTGCTGGGATTGTGTATGGCAAAGATGACACCTGGCGGACACAGCTTGCTGGTCGACAAGGATTTCGTCGCGGTCGAGTACGCTGAAAGAAATCGACGACACAATGGCATCGACAACGCAAGTTGCATTTTGAGTAACGGTTTTAACCAGCTCCCCGCACAACAATTCGATGTCATCGTGTCGAACATCCCTGCCAAGGTCGGCAAGGAGATGCTTTACATCTACCTGTTTGACGCGCTTGAATACCTGAAACCCGGGGGGTCCTTTTACATCGTCACGATCACGGGTTTACGCCAGTTTTTCAAACGTGGTTTCAACGAGGTCTTCGGCCATTACGAAAAAATCAAGCAGGGTAAAACCTACACCGTCGCGCGCGGTATCAAACAGTAGTCTCGTTCCCGCGCGAGAATTCTCGTCATACCCGCTTGCGCCGCTTATCCTTAACTTGTTATTCCGAGGCTTGACTATCAGGACAGGGTTTTACGAACTTTTTTCAGCAGTTTTTGCGCATCGGCGAGCGTCTCGCCAAGGCAATTAATATGTCCCATCTTGCGTCCTGGCCTGGCCTCGGCTTTACCGTAAAGATGCAGTTTCGCCAGCTCAAACTCTAAAATAGAGCTCCATTCGGGCGCCCCGCCCTCGGGCCAGATATCACCAAGCAGATTCCACATGGCTACCGGGCCATGCAGTTTGCAGGAGCCGGCAGGCAATCCGCAGACCATGCGCAGCTGTTGTTCGAACTGCGAGGTCGCGCAGGCGTCGAGGGTGTAGTGCCCCGAATTGTGCGGGCGTGGCGCCATTTCATTGACCAGCACGCGATCATCTGTCGAGATAAAGAACTCGACCGCGAGCACCCCGCAATAATCGAGTCCATTCGCTATCCGGGTCGCTGCATCGATGACCTTATCGGCCAGCGTGGACGAAATCGATGCCGGTACCATCGTCACGTCCAGAATTCCGTTGGCGTGGCTGTTTTCAGCAATCGGAAAGCAGGTTACGTCACCGGCCGTCGAGCGTCCAAGCACCACCGAAACTTCACAGGCAAGATCAATGCGCTGTTCCAGCACGCAATGTTTACGACCGACCTGTTCGAACGCAGGCTCCAGGTTATCAAACTGCTCGCAATTCACCTGCCCCTTGCCGTCGTAGCCGAGGGTTGCGGTTTTAAGGATTGCCGGGAAGGTGAAATCGCGCGCGAGCTCCAGGTCGGCCTCGTTTTCAAGCGCAATAAAATCCACCGTGTCGAGACCCTGCTCACGAAAGAATTGCTTCTCCAGTTTGCGATGCTGCGCGATATGCAAAACGTTGGCGGAAGGATGCACGGTTACCAATTTTGCCAGATAAGCCAAAGTGAGCGCCGGAATATTTTCGAACTCGGTAGTCACCACCGCACAATGCTGCGCCAGGTAATCGAGCGCACTGGTATCATCGTAAACCCTGGAAAGATGCTGGCTGGCGACACCTCCGGCCGGACTGTTCGGGTCAGGATCGAGGACGATCACTTCATAACCCATGGTGCGGGCCGCGATAACGAACATGCGTCCCAGTTGCCCGCCACCGAGCATTCCGAGTGTGCTGGGCGGAAGGATCGCCATTTATGCGGTTGGTGGTAGCGTCATGGCAAGCACTGAATCGTGCTGGCTGGCACGGAAATCCGCCAGTTTTTGCGCGAGGGTCGAATCGTGCTGTGCCAGCATCGAGACCGCGAACAGTGCGGCATTAATCGCACCTGCTTTGCCAATTGCAAAGGTGGCCACGGGCACGCCCTTGGGCATTTGTACGATTGAGTACAGCGAATCCTGCCCCTGCAGATAATCGGTCGGCACCGGGACACCGAGCACTGGCACCACGGTGTTGGCGGCGAGCATGCCCGGCAGGTGAGCCGCCCCGCCTGCGCCAGCGATGATGCAGTGAATACCACTGGCGGCGGCAGTCTGCGCGAATTCGGCCAACAGGTCCGGGGTGCGATGCGCGGACACAACCCGCGCCTGGTATTCGATACCGAATTTTTCGAGGTATTCGGTCGCGTGCTGCATGACGGGCCAATCGCTGGTGCTGCCCA
Source organism: Gammaproteobacteria bacterium (assembly GCA_029862005.1). Classification (NCBI taxonomy): domain Bacteria; kingdom Pseudomonadati; phylum Pseudomonadota; class Gammaproteobacteria; species Gammaproteobacteria bacterium. The sequence continues at coordinate 69,703 of JAOTYD010000004.1, forward strand.
TAACGACTGCCACAATAGGATTCGACATGGCTTGCTCCGGGTTATCCCAAAAAAGCGGGCGATTATAACGCGAAACGGCTTAAAAACTTAATCCTGAATTAACTATTCCCGCAAAAGCCCATGATATGATTCGCGGCGGATAAATCCCGGACGTGGCAATGACCAGTAACACAATCTTTGAGACCCATATTGACAATCTCGAACTGCTCGCGCGCGGCAAGGTGCGTGATATCTATGCTATCGACGATACACATATGTTAATCGTGACAACCGACCGCCTTTCCGCATTCGATGTCGTCTTTGCCGAACCGATTCCGCACAAGGGTGAACTGCTGACCGAGGTGTCGAACTTCTGGTTTGCCAAAACGTCGCACCTGGTAGCGAATCATTTGACCGATCTCGACTTGCGCGATCACGTCAGCACGGACGATTATCAGCTTCTAAGGGATCGTTCGATCATTGTCAAACGCCTCAAAACCCTACCGGTAGAAGCGATTGTGCGCGGGTATGTCATCGGCTCCGGCTGGAAGGATTACCAGGCAACTGGCGAAATCTGCGGCATCAAACTGCCGCCGGGACTGCAACAGGCGGCCCGGTTACCCGAGCCGATTTTCACACCCTCGACCAAGGCCGAGGTCGGAGATCATGATATCAACGTCAGTTTCGACGATGTCATTGCCAGGATTGGCGCCGACAAGGCCAACCAGATCAGGGACAAAAGCATTCAGCTCTACCAGCTGGCCGCGGACTATGCGCGTGAACGCGGCATCATTATCGCCGACACCAAGTTCGAATTCGGCGTCGATGCCAACGACGAACTGGTGCTGATCGATGAAATATTGACCCCCGATTCATCGCGCTACTGGCCTGCCGACGAGTATCGCGTCGGTGCCAGTCCGCCGAGTTTTGACAAGCAGTTCGTACGCGATTACCTCGAAACCCTGGACTGGGACAAGACTCCGCCGGCGCCGCCGATTCCGGCTGACATCATCGCCAAGACCCAGCAAAAGTACCAGCAGGTGCGTGACATTCTGCTGGGATAGACGATCTGAACCTCAATCCCGCGCCTGCTGGATTGCGTCACCGTTACAAGATCCCGGCGATCCGACGCATCGATCTGGCCAGGCATGACGCCCGCAAACCTGCCATGCCCACGCAAGCGGGTATCTGCTAAAAGCTGTTAGAATCCAGCTATCAGGACCACAGGATTCAGATCATGTTCAAATCAATCGGCACCACCATAATTACCGGGATAATCACCGTACTTCCGATCGTGCTGACGGTCTACCTGCTGTACTGGCTGGTGGTTTCATCCGAACAGGTAATGGGCACCGCATTGCGCTGGGCCTTACCCGAAATTATTTATTTTCCTGGACTCGGCACCATCGTGGGCCTGGTGCTCGTATTCATGGTCGGGCTGCTGATGAAAGCGGTGCTGGTAAGGCAATTGTTTGCTTTTAGTGAAGAGATCCTTTACCACTTGCCGATCATTAAAACCGTTTATCGTGCGATCCGCGACCTCTTCGATTTCTTTTCTCCGAAAAAAGAGAATTTTGACCGGGTTGTCATTGTCAATTTCAATAACATGGAGGTGATTGGTTTTATCACCCAGGAAGACCCGCATCGTTTGCCCGAATCGTTCCGTAAACCCGATAGTGTGCTGGTCTACATTCCGATGAGTTACATGATTGGCGGGTTCACCTTGTTGATTCCAAAGGCCGACGTCAGGCCCTGTCAGATGAACATGGAAGAGGCCATGCGGTTTGCTTTGACCGCGGGGATTACCAGCCAAAGTGATGATCCAAAATCCCGGATAAAAAGCGCATGAAGGCAATGATTCTCGAACAGCCCGGGGTACCACTAAAACTCGTGCAGCGACCCGATCCCGAGCCCGGCCCGGGCCAACTGCAGGTCACGGTTTCGGCCTGCGGTGTGTGTCGCACCGATCTGCATGTCGTCGATGGCGAATTGACCGAACCCAAACTGCCGATTATCCCCGGACATGAAATCGTCGGAACCGTGAGCGCTCTCGGTGCAGGCGTCGCAGATTTCAAGATTGGCGATCGCATCGGTATTCCCTGGCTGGGGCACAGCTGCGGATGCTGTGGCTACTGCAAAACCGGACATGAAAACCTCTGCGACGAGCCCGGTTTCACCGGATACCAGATCGATGGCGGATACGCCGACATGACCGTCGCCGACGCGCAGTTTTGCTTTACTTTGCCCGATGAATACGGTGATGCCGAGGCGGCGCCACTGCTGTGCGCGGGCCTGATCGGTTATCGTTCGCTGGTGATGGCCGGTGATGATTCGATGCGGCTCGGCATCTACGGTTTCGGTGCAGCCGCCCATATCGTCGCGCAGGTAGCGCGTTACCAGAAACGTGAGGTTTATGCCTTTACCAGTCCCGGGGACGAAGCGGCACAAGAATTTGCGATCGACATGGGCGCGGTCTGGGTGGGTGATTCCGACATCGCGCCGCCATGCGTGCTCGATGCAGCAATCATCTTTGCCCCGGTCGGCTCACTGGTGCCGGCCGCACTGCGCGTAGTACGCAAGGGTGGCATTGTCGTTTGCGGCGGTATTCACATGTCGGATATTCCGAGTTTCCCCTACGATATCCTGTGGGGCGAGCGCGTGCTGCGCTCGGTCGCCAACCTGACGCGCCAGGATGCAATCGATTTTCTCGCACTGGCACCGAAGGTCCCGGTTCAAACCCACATCGAGGAGTTCAAACTCGAACAGGCTAACCAAGCCCTGCAGGCCCTGCGCAGCGGTAATCTCACCGGTGCCGCCGTGCTCCGCCCCCGGGATCATTAGCGGCGAAACTGCGCAGTGAGCTCGACCTAGGTGTTCACCAACTGGTATCCGCGCAGATAAGCCGCGAAATCTTCCAACGCTTCTATCCCGCTTTGTTCACAGGCCGCACACCAGGCACGAAGGCGCTCGACGCGACCCGGTTCCTCTTTTGAGCCCCGGGTCCAAACTTCCTTCAACTGCTGCCTGAAGCGATAAATTGTCGCCAGGGTCTCGTCCTGCAGCAATACGCGGTCGATGGTTTGCACCGAGCGCGGGTCGGAAGGAATTCCCTCTCGCGTCATTAGCCGACGCGCCCGCCTGATGAGTCGACGACCCATGCGATCGGTATTACGTTTGGCCTCGCGCAACGCCGGCCTCACCACCATCTGGCCATATCGTTTCAGAATAAAAAAACGCTGGCTAACAACTGCTTGCGCAGTATCGCGATCGACCAGGCGCTTGCCGATTTTACTAATCGCGCGCGGGGCCAGGCGTTTCACCTTCGCCAACTTGCACATGGCCAGCAACCGGATATAGGCCCAGCCGATATCGATCTCCCACCATTTATTCGACATACGCGCCGATGCCATGTAGGCGTGGTGGTTGTTATGCAGTTCTTCGCCACCGACCAGGATTCCCCAGGGCAGGATGTTCGTCGATGCATCCGGTGTTTCAAAGTTGCGGTAACCCAGGTAATGACCCAGGCCGTTGATGACACCGGCTGCCCAGAACGGAATCCAGATCATCTGCACACCAAAGATAACCAGTCCGGGTAGTCCAAACAGAAGCACATCGATTAATCCCATCAGGGCAATCCCCAGACTGGGATACGCCGCGTAAAGATGGCGCTCGAGCCAGTCGTCTGGTGTGCCCTGGCCAAATTTTGCAAGCGTTTCCTGGTTACGGGCTTCACGCCGATACAATACGAGCCCACCAAACAACACGGTCGTAATCCCCTTGTAACGAGGACTGTGTGGGTCGTCTGCAGTCTCGCAGGTAGCATGATGCTTGCGGTGAATCGCGACCCATTCGCGGGTAACGGTTCCGGTGGTAAGCCACAGCCAGAAACGGAAGAAATGACTGACCACCGGCTTGAGATCCAGCGCGTTGTGCGCCTGGTGCCGATGCAGGAATATGGTTACGCTGGCGATGGTGATGTGGGTCAGGACTAACGCAATAACTACGTAGGCCCAGGTTGGTAAAACTAAAAAACCTTCAAATGACACGGGTTACCTCTCCGCATTGCGGACATATTTCCCTCTTCAGCAAGGGTGCGCACAGGAGAAACCCGAATGGAACTCTAATGATGACAGGGAAAGCTGGATAAAAAAGCCGCTCTTCGGCGGTTAAAATAATAAGATATATTCTAGCTCAAAAAGTTCCTCGAGATACAGGTTTTTTGGAAACAGATTCTATTTCCAGTCGCAAGGGTTTATCCTGACCGTCAGCGTTGCCCGCAGCCGGGCAATAGTTCGATTCAGAAACCAGCCTATGAACCAGGAGCAATAAAACATGTCGTCTGTCAGTGAAGATCAGAATCTCGCCATTTTTTGCGATTTTGAAAATGTAGCGCTGGGCGTCAGGGATGCGAGGATAGAAAAGTTCAATATCAATCTGGTACTCGAGCGCCTGCTGGTAAAGGGGAGCGTAGTTGTCAAGAAGGCGTACTGCGACTGGGAGCGATATAAGCAATTCAAGTCGGTAATGCACGACGCGGCCTTTGAGCTGATCGAGATTCCGCACACCCGCCAGTCGGGTAAAAATTCGGCCGACATTCGCATGGTGGTCGATGCGCTCGACCTCTGCTACACCAAGGAGCATCTAGACACCTTCGTTATCGTCAGTGGAGACTCCGATTTCTCACCACTGGTCAGCAAGCTCAGGGAGAATAATAAAACCGTGATCGGAGTCGGGGTGAAAAGTTCGACCTCGGACTTGCTGATGAGCAATTGTGACGAGTTCATTTTTTATGACGACCTGGCCCGGGACGAGGAGTCGAGCCGTCAACGCAAGCGCAAGCCACCGACCAAGAAGAAAGCAGCGGGCAAGAAAAGCAGCGGCACCGCGGCTGAAGCAGCAAAACCCGAAGAGGAAAAAATCGATGATGCCATCAGCCTCGTCATGGAGACTGCGGAAGCGCTTTACGCGGAACGCGATGATCGGGACAAGTTATGGGGTTCGATGGTTAAGCAGGCCCTGAAACGGCGGCGTCCGGGCTTCAACGAACGTTACTATGGCGTTCGCTCTTTCAGCGACTTGCTGGAAGAGGCCGAGAGACGCGGACTGATTCGCCTGTCGCTGGATGAACGTTCCGGTGGTTACCTGATTCAGAAAATTGACGAAGACTAATTTCACCGCAGCTGCTGCTGGTATACCAACCCTCGCCCGGGTAAATTGCAGCTTGTTCCGGTTGAGCTAAACCAAATTAATCCTGAAGCTTACCTTAAATGGGGGATGCCGCAGTGGGTTTGTGGTTGTTATAGTTGTGCTCGAGGAGAGACAAAAATGCAACAGAATCACAAAGCGCAGCCGACTGCGAGATCAACATTACCGGAGCGTCACTTTGAAATGCGAATTGGCGAAGGACTGTTCGTTCTTGGTTTATTTGCCGTTCTGATGCTGGTGATATTTTAAAAAGCCCGTAAGCGTGGGGTCATCGATAAATCGACATCACTGGTACCGCTAAAAACGCGGACGGTGTTCAGGGCCCGGCACCGATGCTGGACACAAGAAGCCAGATCAGGCAAAGCAGTGCGACTCCGTAGAAAATCATCGCAAACCAGTAGGTGCGCGGCTCATCGTCGCGATTGCGCTTGTGCGCCCACTCACGAAAACTCACCAGGCCTTTGCGATTGCCCTTGACCCAGACCGAGCGCGTGAATAATCCATTTGCGATCAGGTAGCAAAGTATCAGGATAACGAAGGCAATGAAGAGTGACTCGAGTCTCGGCATGGATCAGGTCAGGACATCGTGCCGGCGAAATAGCAGGGCCTGAGCTTCAACTCGACAACGCCCGTTCCATTTTTAGAGACCACTTTAAACCTGCCGCCCGAAGGAATGATTAACCCTCGGCAGCAACAGTACCGCGCTGAAGATCATCAATGCGGTTATTGCTAGCAGGTTGAACAACCTGGAAAATCCTCCGTTTGCGTGAATCCAGCCGATCAATGGAACCGCTGAAGCCATTACTGAAAAAGTAACCACGTAGCGCAGCGCATAGGCACGGCTGCGCCATTCGCTGCGCGCCATTCGGCCGACCAGTACATCGTTGATCGGAATCTGGCCAAACACCACAAACATGAAGGCGATCGACACGAGCAGCGCAGTCATTCCCTCGAGATGCGCCATCAGGTAGAAGAAGATTGCCTGTAACAGCGCCACCGCTGAAAAAACGAGACGCAGCGAGTGATGATCGACCAGATAGCCAATGATGAGTTGAGCGAGCGCGGCGAGAGAAAATACCAGGAAAGCATACCAGCCCACCAGGGTAGCGGTGCCGGCCAGCTCGCCCAGGCGCTCGGCAAATATCCTGGGCAATGCGAAGGTAGTACTCTGAAAGATCAAGCCGCCGACTGCCGTGGTGAAAAAAATAATGGCAAATACTTTTATCAGGATCCGGCGCGGGATTACCTGGGCCTCCATCTTGTTATTGGAGCCACTGGTTTCGGTACGATCCGCCGCTCCCTGGTTGTCGTTAACGATAAAAACCCAGTACGAGATGCCGAGCAGTATCGAAACAATTCCCGGCACATAAAAGGCGCTGCGCCAGCCCGCACTGTCGATCAGTAACCCCGTCAATAGTGCAGCGCTGGCGACGCCGAGATTGCCGAACACGCCGTTCACGGCAATTGGAATCCCCGTTCGCGCGCGCCCATGCACCACCATGGCGAGTCCGACCGGGTGATAGATAGCCGCGAATATTCCAATCAAGGTCAGGCCCAGCGCAATCTGCAGCGGGGTATCAGCCATCCCGGCCAGTATCGAGCTGATGCCGATGCCAATAAAGAAAATTACGATCATCCCCTCCCGGCTCCACTTGTCGGCGATCCACCCGGCCAGCAAGGCGCATACACCGAAAGCGATAAAACCAGGCGTCGCGTAGGGAATCAGGGCCGCATAACTCATACCCCATTCGTCGGTAAGACGCAGTGCGGCGACCGATGCAAAAACCAGCATGAAAAGGTGGTCCAGGAAATGTCCCAGGTTGAGATAGAGAAATTTGACCTGACTGCGCTGCATAAAAGACCCGTGGTAATTGACGAGCCCCGCATTGTGATAAAAAATGATCCCCAGTACAAAGCTTATTAAGCCAGGCCATGTCGCTAGTACCAAAACTCAGACGTATCGCACTCAACCAGCAGGGCCTGTTGAGAGCCGATGCATTCGGCCGCGGCAAACAGGCCACGCTGCGCGCTATCGAACAACTGGGTTACGTGCAAATCGACACGATTTCGGTTGTCGAACGTGCCCATCACCACGTCCTGTGGTCCCGGGTCGGTAACTACAGTCCCAGGTTCCTCGATCAACTGGTGCGCGAACGCAAGGTATTTGAGTACTGGTTTCATGCGGCGGCATGGCTACCAATGACCGATTATCGTTTCGCCCTACCGCGCATGGCTCAAATGAACGGCGAACGAGGCTGGTTTAAAGACAGCGATCAAAAACTGAAGCACGAGATCCTGGCACGTATTACATCGGAAGGCCCGTTGCGGGCGCGTGATTTTGAAGACGTACCGCGGAGTAACACGGGATGGTGGGACTGGAAACCCGCCAAGCAGGCGCTGGAGCAACTATTCATGCAGGGCGAGCTCATGATCAGCGCGCGCGAGGGTTTTCAAAAAGTCTACGACCTGCCGGAGCGCGTTCTTCCCGACTGGGTGGATACGCACATGCCCGACCTGGATGAATATGCCGACTACCTGGTCGACACCACGCTACGAGCACATGGATTTGCGAGTCTGGTTTCAATGACTTATCTACGCAAGGGGCAGAAACTACGCGAGGCTGTCAAACGGCAGTTAATGCAGCGTATCGAGGACGGTTCACTGACCAGCGTAACCCTCAACAGCAGCACCGTTTACATCGATCCGGAACTGCTGGATTCCCGTGCCCCGCGTTGTCTCGCTCAGGTACGCATATTATCGCCTTTCGATAATACGGTTATTCAACGCCGACGCAGCCGCGACCTGTTCACCTTCGATTACCAGATTGAATGCTACGTGCCGAAGCCCCTGAGACAGTTCGGTTATTTCTGTCTACCGATTATGTATCGCGACCGACTGGTGGGCCGGGTCGATTGCAAGGCACATCGCGCTGCTAATAAACTCGAGGTAAGGTCCTTACATATCGAACACCGGGTCGAAAAAGACTTCACTGCCCTGCTTGGCCAGGCCCTGCAATCATTTGCGACATTTAATCATTGTGACCAGATTCATATTCAGCCTGACGCTTCGAGTGATTATCTGAGCCACTCAGAAGTATGCCTGTGACAAAGTCTGGCGGACTCCGCGGGATATTTCCGAAACGAAAATATAGTCTCAACGACGAGCCGACTTACCGATAACCGGCTTTGATAATCTGGTGACTCTTTTGTTCGAATACCATCAAGCGCACGCGTCAGAGTATTCGGCACTAACGTCAACCGGGCTTATAAAAATCGCCAATTCTCAAACTCAATCCGAAATTTCATACTAAGCTTGCAGGTTAAGAGTAACTGTTACAGCAAGCCGGGCCCTCACGGGCGTTAATCCGTAAACGAACTAACTCAACAACGCGGAACTACTATGGGAACAGAATTCTTTTCAGCATCAATGATCAATTTACTGATCAATTTGTGTTACACGATTGTCGCGCTGATCGTTGGTGTATATAGCCTGCTCTGGATCGATAAGCGGCTCCTGAAAAATATCGATTTTGAAGGAGAATTAAAGAAGGGCAATTTAGCCGTGGCGATATTTGCCTCAACTATTCTCATCTTTGTCGCCATCATCATTGCATTCGGATTTCGCGGCTAGGGACGAGTGAAGTGTTTAAGAATAAGGATCCTTTATTTCTGCATCCCTATTTTCCCTTTGCCCTGCTTCTGTTTCTGGTGGTGCTGGGATTGATTCATGAGCAGTTGCAGGAAGCGATCCCTGCCTGGAACATAGAGACACCTGTCCGGTCCGAACTTGATCTAAAAATCGAGGATTCGGCAACTGCGCTGGCGCAACAGGACCTTTCACTGGAGACCGGGCGCTACAGCATTGATATTTTACCCCTGTCGATAAGCCGGGGTGATTCGGAAATGAACAAGCTGTTAAGAGACAGTGATCAGTATGACTACCCGATTACTTACTGGTATTTCCACGACAACAAGCAGCTGATATACACGATGTCTGCTTCGGGCGTGGACGGCAAACAAAAGCTTGCCAATGTCTATCTCGAAGGCTACGAGCCTTTCCCCGTGGACAACGTGATGATCCCACTACTGGTATTATCCCAGCGTAAAAGTTACCAGCTTGATTCCATCCATTATTTTGGCAGGCAGGATGTCTGGCAGTCCAGTCGACAGGCGTATCTATATTCGCGCGGTGACTGTGAAGATCACGCATTGATTCTGGCGGACTGGCTGATTGCGATGGGGGAGGATGCTCGCGTCGTAGTCGGTACCTGGAATGGCGAAGGACATGCGTGGGTGTCACTGTTAAAAGACGGTCGGGAGTACCTTCTTGAGGCCACGAAAAAATCCGGTCTCGGTCGAAACAAACCTTATCCTCTGGCGAGCCTGCATACGGACTACGTGCCCGAGTATATGTTTAACGACCGGTACTTCTGGGTGAATACCGGTACCAAATACACTCCACGCTACGCTGAAATCGCCTGGGAAAAACGCAGCCGTTTCAACTATCTCGACTAGGCACACCCGGGACCTTACCTCGTCTCGATTTCGAAATCCCGTTATTAGTCTGCACGAGTTTGTCTTCCCTAAAGGAGACGCTGGGGAGCATCTCCTAAGCTTCGGTGATCGGCCATAATCAGACGTTGGCTTTTGTGACGGACTGAGAGAGAGGTATTCATATCTTTCTCCAACTCTGCTGAATAGACTGATTCCGGTTTAAAACAGTAGTAACTAAGCAGCCATTTTTATTTCCGTAGACGATATTTTCCACGCCAAGGTAATCACTCACTTGGTTTCCCGCTTACACTTATGTCCAAACAAGGCTTACTTCTTGTATTTAAAACTTTCACATTTAAAATATAACATGTATGAATAGTGACGTACTTCGCCCTATAACATCAGAACAGATTACAACCTATCAACGTGACGGAGTTGTTCTGCTTCGAGGGTTGTTTGACCTGGAATGGATTGATCTGCTGGATAAGGGGCTGAACGCCAATTGCGAATATCCGACAGACCGCTCGCGCGTGTGGGACCGGGACGCCGAGGGACGTACTATGTTTTGGGATAGCCAGGCATGGCAGGGTATCGACGAATACCGGCAGTTTATTTTTAATTCGCCCGCCGCCCGAATTGCCGGTGAGTTGATGAAGTCGACACATATCAACTTTTATTTTGATGCGGTATTTGTACGCTCCCCAGGCAGCCAGTTTGCTACGCCCTGGCATCAGGACGAGCCTTATTGGTCTGTTGAGGGGTATGACACCTGCACGCTTTGGATGCCACTGGTTCCGGTCAAACGGGAAAACGCATTGGCTTACGTGCCCGGCTCTCACCGACTCGACTCCGTGTTTTACCAGTACAACTTCGGAGATCTAAATCCGGATGGCAAAACGACGGTTGACCAGGTCGATTTCTCGGGTATCGCTGAAACTGCGCTCCCAGACATTGATGCTGATCCCGAAAGTTTCGGTGTCGTAAACTGGGATATGCAACCTGGCGACTGTGTGGCTTTCAACAGCCGGATTATACATGGCGGGTCGGGCAGACTTCACAAAGACACCGACTTGCGCGTGTTTACCACGAAGTGGCTAGGCGATGACGTACGCATCAAGTTCAGGGACTGTGGGATGGATCCAGATCACAGCGCCATCATGACAGAACATGGACTCAAGCCGGGTGACCGACCGGGAACAGACCTATACCCGCGGGTTTGGTCGCGAACATGATCTTTCGAATTGGTCAAAATCAAATGGTAGTAGATACATTACCGTTAAGTTCGTGGCTTAAAAATCAGCCACACTAGAAAAGGTAATATGCCACATAACAAGTTCATGCAGTCGGATTCACCACTCGCGCTGATACTGCTTTTTCTCCAGAGCTGACACTGAAACGCGTCTGCTTAGCTTCATTCTTCGGCCAGTTTCGAACTCCCAGCCTGAACAAAATCCCCCGCACCGTGGCGGGGCTTATGAGTTGAAAGATTAAATGGTTAAAATGTCTGAACAGCTCGGGCCGGTTCATGGGAAATCCGTAGAACTCTCTACTTGCATGCTCTCTCAAGAGGTCTTTGCGGAAACATACCTTCAACTATCGGTCCCGATACACCGACATTGCATCAACAACGAGCGCGATTCGACGCATGCTACGATTTCGGTACCTAGGTGCCAGACATGGTATTTATTTTTCCTATCCTGCAACTGTTTCACGGCAAGACGCTTCCTTGATATTAACGCAGATGCTAACATCGAATCGAACATCGTTATTCACTGCTGACAATTACCAGAATAGTGATTTTCTATAAATGCTAAAAAGAATAATCCCGCCTTTACTGTTCCTGGCTTTTGCCTGGTTCGTGGTTTCGAATGACGATGCCAAAACGATTATTGCCGGTATTGCTATATTTTTGATCGGCATGCACTACATGGAAGACGGCTTTAAGCTATTCAGTGGCGGAGCTCTGGAAAATATTCTGGAGAAATTTACCAGTACGACACTGAAGGCTATCGGTACCGGATTTTTGGCGACAGCCGTCGTCCAGAGCTCTTCATTGGTTTCGGTCATCATTATTTCCTTTCTCTCTGCTGAACTCATAGGCCTGACACAGGCGGTAGGTGTTGTTTTCGGTTCTAATATCGGCACCACTGCCACGGCCTGGCTAGTCTCCGCTTTCGGCCTGAAAATTAAAATCGCCCACTATGCCTTACCCATGCTCATTTTTGGCGTGATCATGCAATTTTCCAAACATATTACCTACAAGGGCTTAGGCAGCGTTTTGATTGGACTGGGTTTTATTTTCCTGGGAATCGCATACATGAAAGAGGGTTTTGAAACCCTCAAGCAGGGACTGGACCTGGCAGAGTATGCAATGGCCGGTTACCTGGGTGTGTTTGTTTATATTCTTTTCGGTGCTATCGCCACAATTGTTATCCAGTCTAGCAGTGCAACCATGGCGATCATTATTACTGCGCTCGCTACCGGCCAGATCGACTATATCAATGCACTCTCCCTGGCGATAGGTGCGAACATCGGTACCACGGTAACCGCAGCACTCGGAGCCCTGGCATCTAATAAAAATGGTAAGCGCCTCGCAGTGGCGCATTTTATCTTCAATATTATTACCGGCCTGTTTGCGGTGATATTTATCTACCAGTTAAAAGATCTGGTTGATTTTCTGGCCCCGCTTTTATTGATCTCGAGTAATGACGACGCCATGCGGCTGGCACTCTTCCATACCATTTTCAATGTGGCCGGAGTGCTGATTGTTGCACCATTTGTCGTATATCTGGTCCGCTACCTGGAAACCCTGTTTCGTGAAGAAGCCAGGGGCCGTGGTCGGGCAAAATATTTAACCAGTGAAGTGATGGAAATCCCGGCTACCGCGTTGGCCGCACTGCGGAAAGAAACCATTCACCTTTATGACAAGTCACTGGAGGCTATTGTCCATGCAATGAATCTGCATCGTACCGAGATTTTTTCCGATGCCGATATCGATGAAGTCGTCGAGCATTCCAATGCACCGATAAAAATTGATGTTGACAAGGTATATCAGCAGGAGCTCAAGAGCCTGTATGGAGAGATCATCCAGTATGCGTCGATTTCACAAAACTATATGGACCAGGAGGGCAATAACGAAATATACGAGTTGAAATTAACCGCCAGAAATATAATTGAAATGGTAAAAGATGTAAGGGAACTACAAAGAAACCTGAATTTTTATTCAAAAGGTCACAATACTGTCACAATCGAAGAGTATGATAAGTTGCGCGCGCAATTGATCGCTGTTTTACGCAAGATACAACATGTAAGAGAGTTTACGGGTGACGAAGAAGACATCCTGACGGAGATCGAGGTTCAACGGGATATTGTAAACGAAAACGAAATCAAACTGAATCACGAAGTGGATTCATTGATCAGAGAAAATAAAATAGATCCAAATACGGCATCTTCCCTGATAAATGATATTGGTTTTGCCCATAGTATCAGCAAAAAACTTCTTAGTTCTGCTATTACATTATGGGTGAAAGACCAGGAAATCAAAGAACTTGGGGATGAATATGGATACGAATGACATCGTAAATAAGCTGGAAGATTTTTTTGATTTATCGAAAAAGAAGAAGAAGAAAAAACATGAAAAGTTATTAAAAATAATTAAAAAGCTGGAAAAAAAGAAATCCGATCTTGAGGTTGAGATTGTAGAAGAAAGTAAAAACAATGAAACTAGCACCCGGTATCATGATTTGAGCCAGGAACTGAAAATCATCTCCAAGCTTATCAGGAAAGCAAAGAAGCAGGACCGGGCTATCTAGCCAGCAATAACCAACCCGTTTTTCTCTGGGCATCAGGCGAAATCAGAGTCATCAATAATTGCACTGTTCGGTCTCGGGGTTTTGGGGCTCGGGTTTTCTCGACGCAGAAAACGCAACTAATAATCAACAAATGAGATAAATATAAAAGCCATCTCGATTAAGATGGCTTTTATGGGTGTCCGCATTGGGTCGGTAGCGGAAGCTGAACTTTAAGTTTTGAGTGTCACCTAAATGGGAAACTAAAATTTCCAGCTGTAATAAAGTTCGGCTCGTGATGCATCAAATGATTCACCGCTATCTTCCTCTTCAATATCCAGAGAGGTGTAACTAAGCCCCCAACCAACCAGATCACCGTCGCCAATATTCTCCAGATACACAACCAGGCCATTTGCCGCATCGTATTTGATCGTGGAATCATCTTCGATCTTTGCGCCCTGATGGAAAACAACACCGATACCGTAAAGAAACGGATTCGCCCGATATTGATACGCCAATTGCAAATAGGTGTCTCGTAAAGTTACGCCGTCGCTCGTCCGACCGTATTGAAGACCGAGCGCTGCACGATAGCCGCCAGCCTGTTGATAGATTGGCTCATAACCCAGGCGCAAATGGCCGCCAGCGCCCGCAGGGTCGTACGAACCATCTTCATATTCCAGCTTGTCTCCACCGAAAGAGTAACCAAGACTTAATACAAAATTGCCATCCTCGCCAAACAGGGAAAAAGCGAATGGTTCTTTCTTCACCTGGCTTTCCCCCTCCGGCTCCTCCTCCGGCTCCTTCTTCGGAACGGGCGCAACTTCGCGCGACGTTGCGGGCTCCGGCTTTATAACTACTTTGGGTGGCGCGGCTTTGGGTGGCGCGGCTTTGGGTGCTACATAATCGGGCAGTTTAAGTACAACACCGACGGCCATATTATTCGCTCCATTGGCGAATACGGAGGGATTCAGCTTGATGATATCCTGCCTTAACCGTGCCTGTTTACTGGCATCCCCCGGGTAAACTGCGCGAGCGATCGCATATAGTGTATCGCCCCGCTTCACTTTCCATTCAGTGCCGCTCACTTTTGTCTTTCCCTGAATACCGGTACCTGTCTGGTCAGAAGTTGGCTTGGCTGGTTTACTGATATCTGTGGCTGCTTTCTGGGCCGGAGTAGTATCAGCTTGGCGGGCATCTTCGGTTGGTTGAGGGGGAGCAGGATCGATTATTTTGCAGCCCGGCAAGTTACACTGCCGCACACAGATACGTGCATCGGGCACCGTGATGGTGCCATCTGCGTCAGCATCGCGGGGATCGTCCGGTCCGCTAGCCGGTTTATTACGTGCGCTGACGATCAACCGCAGGTCCCGGCGATCCACGTCACCGTCTGTATCGACATCACAAACAGCAGCGCTTGCCAGGCTGGAAAATCCCATTGAAAGACAGGCCAGAAATATGGCAACCGTGCTACTACGCATGAGAAATTTTTTTACGTAATTTCATTTTTATCCTTGTAGCGCCTAAGTTACCTCTAATGGCAGGACAACTACAAACATAAATTTGATGTAAGCCAGGTTATCGACGTAAATTCTTGATGCCGATCAACAGTTGCAGGTAAGTTTTCCCGTTCGCGTCTGCTTCTGGATTACTTTTGCCAGATTTCACGAACCAATATTTTATACAAAACACCAATCCCGACCACGGGAACAACCGCGCCGAGATAGCCAATAATCTAAATCGACACGATCACCCGTACCGCGTCGAGCCTCAGACGAGCATGCTCAAGCGCGACTTCAAAGTGATCGAGCTGACTCTGAAAGAATTCGATCTCGTCGTTACGCACCCCGGGATTCACCTTTTGCAAGGCTTCCAGGCGCGCAACCTCGTGCCCGAGTAATTCGCGCCCACCGGATCGGGCCTGTGCAATTAACCCGGGTACACGGGTATCGGCGATCAATTCCGCCATCTCCAGCATACGCGCTAACTCGGTTTGCCGGGCTTTGACAATCTTGATTGCGGTATCCTTGTCAACGCGCTGTGACTGTTGCAAACTCAATTCCAGTTCCAGGCTTTCGGAATGGTCTTCCCCGGATTCGTCAATCACGACCCGGATGCTTGAATTGGGAAAGTAGCGCTCGTTGTGGCGGCCCGAATCATCACTGAACTCCATCAGGAAATGACATTCGGCTAGCACCGTGCCGGCTTTAACCCCGGCGTAATTCAGGGCGATTAGCGCAGTATTACCGAATTCGCTGCTCAGGATCATATCCATCGAATTGCGCACGAACGGATGCTCCCAGGTCAGGTAATGCAGGTCTTCGTTGGCGAGTGCCGCGCTACGATCGTAGGTCACGGTCATACCGTCTTCCGGCAGTCCCGGCATCTGGGTCAGCATATTATCTCCGGGAGTTATGACCCATCGGTCCTGTCCGCGAATCTCGCTGTTCACCCCGTAACAATCGTAAATACGTTCCATGTAATTGAACAGATCGAAGTCCAGTTCACGTTGCATCGCTTCTTCGATCAGCGATTCGGCAACCAGGGGCCTGCAGGAATTGATCTCCAGCAAACGATCACGGCCCTGCTGCAGCTCCTGATCGAGCGCTTGATGCAGTTCACGCGTCTGATCGATAAAAGCGTCAACGGGCAACTGTGGATTATCCAGGTAGCGTTCCAACTCGTTCCGGGTTTTCAGGTAAACCTGATGTCCGGCCGGGCAGGTATTTGAAAACGCGCCCAGGCTTTCGTGGTACCAGCGAAACAGGATCTGCCGCGCACTTCCCTTGACGAAGGGTACGTGGATGTTGATGACCGCGTTCTGTCCAATTCGGTCTAGGCGCCCGATTCGCTGCTCCAGCAAATCGGGATTGCGGGGTAAATCATAAAGCACCAGGTGATGGGCGAACTGAAAGTTGCGGCCTTCACTGCCGATTTCGGAGCAAATCAATACCTGCGCCCCGTCTTCATGGTCCGAAAACCAGGCCGCGGCACGATCTCGCTCCAGTAGCGTCAGTTCCTCGTGAAAGAGCGCCGCGCGCACGCCATAATACTGTTTCAAATCGGCAACCAGCTGCTGAGCGGTGACCGCCGCCGCGGTTATCACCAGTACTTTATTGGCCCTGTATTCTCGTAAAAACTCCCCCAGCCAATCCCGGTAGGGATCACCTTCACCGCCCGCGAGCGCCACCGGGTACACCTCGCGTGCCGGGAATCCCTTGACCACGTGGCGGGTATTGCGGAATAAAACCCGCCCGGTGCCGTGCTGGTCGAGCAAATCGCTTAATGTCTCCGCCTGTTCCGGGTCGTCGAGCAAAGCCTGGGCCTCCTCGGCCAGCCGCAGATACCCTTTTTCTTCGCTCAGAAATCGATCCAGATCGTTGAACCGGTCCGGATCGAGCAGGCGCAAACGCGCAAAATGACTTTCCTTACCCAGCTGTTCCGGGGTTGCCGTGAGCAGCAATAATCCCGCAGTATTTTCGGCAAGATTCTCGACCAGTTGATACTCGGAGCTGGGTGCTTCGGGCGACCATAAAAGATGGTGTGCTTCATCCACCACCAGCAGGTCCCACTCACCGGCATGAGCGTGCGCCGCCTGTTCGGGGTGGTTGATCAGGTACTCCAGGCTGCAAAGCACCAGCTGTTCACCGTGAAAAGGATTTTCGGTGTCGTCACCTTCGAATTCCTCGTGCTCGGGATCGTCCAGCCGCGCTTCATCGAAGATGCTGAACATCAGGTTAAAGCGGCGCAACATTTCGACCAGCCACTGGTGTACCAGCGATTCCGGCACGACGATCAATACCCGCCGCGCTCGCTCGAGCAACAACTGCTGGTGCAGTATCAATCCGGCTTCGATGGTTTTACCGAGACCCACTTCATCGGCAAGCAAAACCCGTGGCGCATAGCGGCGAGACACTTCATGCGCAATATAGAGCTGGTGGGCAATCAGGCTGGTGCGGCTGCCGGCCAGGCCGAATACGGCCGACTGCTGCAGGCGATTGGCGATTTCGCGGGTTTTACTGCGCAGACTAAACCACTTGTTGCGATCAATCTGCGCATTCAGCAATCTTTCTCCGGGCTGATTGAGTTGTAGAAAATTACTCAACCTGCCTTCGGGAAGTTGAACCAGGTTGCCGTGCTCGTCTTCGCAGTGGTAGACAATCAAACCGTTGACTTCGGTCAACTCGATTACCTTCAGAATGAGGCCATCCTGTTTCTCAACCCAGTCACCCTCGCGGAAACGCACCCGCGTGAGCGGTGCATCGGCGCGTGCATATATACGGGTTTCACCCGTCGCCGGGAATACGATAATGACCGTACGGTGCTCGATTTCGATCACCATACCAAGACCAAGCTGAAGTTCAGCCGCACTGATCCAGCGCTGACCTACCACAAATTCCTGCATCTCAACCACGTTCCGATAAATCGCGCGCGATTATAACAGGTGGTCCGTACCGACCACCATCATTGCTTGCAGTTGACGATCAAGTTGCACAAAATGCGATCATGATTGCGCTTGATGACAGCGGTTACTTCATCACAGGATCCGATACCGATGTCGGTAAAACCTATATCGCCTGCGAAATCGTCAGACAGCTGCGCCAGCTGAGTATCGGCATCGAAACCCGCAAACCGATAGAATCAGGATGCGCGGTTTCGGCGACGGGAGACCTGCTCACCCGGGACGCGGCAGCGCTGCAGGCGGCCAATGATCATCGCGAAACTATCGAGCGGATTACGCCCTACCGCTATCGCGCGGCGCTTGCGCCACACCGGGCTGCGCGTCTTGAACAGCAGCAAGTTTACCTCGAGTCTCTGGTTGACGCCTGCAGCCGCGACCACGTCGAACATCGACTGATCGTCGAAGGCGCCGGAGGATTTTACTCGCCGCTGGCCGAGAATGGTTTGAACGCAGACCTCGCGAGCGCACTCCAACTACCGGTTATCATCGTTGTCAACAACCGTATCGGTGCGGTAAACCAGGGCCTGATGACGCTGCACGCGGTACAAAGCAGGCAGCTGCGCGTCGCCGCCATGGTATTGAACCAGGTTAACCCGGAGATCGACACCGACATGGACAACGAATCCGATCTGAAGTCATATTGCGACCTGCCCCTGTTTTGTTGCGGGCATGATGCCCCGTTGCCGAAGTTGTTCAGCTGACTTCATGGCCAGGTCTCGTCTCGATCGTTTTCTCGCTCCCTGGGTGTTCGTATTAACGGGAATTATTTTCAACATACTTTCCGCGGTGATCACCCATTACTTCATTGGGCTCAACAATGACACCATTAATGACATCGATCGGGAAATCCAGAGCAAGGAGGTCTTGATTGACAGCCTCTGGCAGACAAAAACCGAGATCGAACGCAAGAAGGAATTCTTCATACTGTTACTCGCGAAGCAGCCCGATAAGACCACCGTAATCGATTCCATTTACCGGGATTACCTGCAGGAGCTGCTCGAGAATCATGGATTGAAGGAATTTAGCGCTCGTATGAACCGGGACACCGGTAGCGACCTCGATTTGCTGCTCGACCTCAGCAAGGCGGCACAAAAATCAACCATCGAATCCATCAACGACACTTACTTCGAAACCCTGGAATTGCAGGAATCCAAAATGCCGCTGGTCCGTAACAACTCGCGCCTGTTCAGTATCGCGATCTTCCTGCAGGTCATCGGCCTGATCCTGGTATTGGCACGAGATTTAAGGCGCAGCTAGAAGCCGCATGAACCGGGGCTATGCTGTCATACTTAGCGGCTACGTCGGCTGGGGATTGTTCCCCCTCTACTGGGCCTTGTTGGCCCATGTCCCCGCGATCGAAGTGCTACTGCACCGCATGTTATGGTCGCTGCCGGTTCTTTTACTGCTGGTATGGCTGAACGATCGACGCCGATCGCAGGTTAAGAACGCGTTGTTATCCTGGCATGAACTCAGATGGCTGGCACTCTCCAGCCTGGTCATTTGCCTGAACTGGGGCATCTATATCTGGGCCGTTGCCAACCAGCGCGTGGTTGAGGCCAGCATGGGCTATTTCCTGACACCGCTGTTAAACGTCGTTGCCGGAGTCGTCATGTTCAAAGAAAGGCTGACCCGTCTTAATATCGTCGCAATCATGTTTGCCGCGACGGGCGTCGCCTACTATGTATTCACCACCGCCACGATCCCCTGGACAGGACTCGCGGTCGGGTTGACCTTTGCCGCCTACGGATTGATGCGTAAACAGATGAAGACCAATGCCGTACCCGGGCTGCTGGTCGAGATACTGCTGCTACTGCCGTTTACGCTGGCGCTGATCGCATGGCTTCATTACCAGGGAGAAGCAATATTCTTGAATACTACGCTAGATACCAATCTGCTGCTGGTTCTCGGCGGGCCGGTGACCGTGATCCCGCTCGCATTCTTTACCGCCGGGACGCGCATGTTGCCGATGACGACGGTCGGGATACTGTTCTACGTCACCCCGTCATTACAATTCTTATCGGGCGTGGTTGTGCTCGGAGAGGCTTTCAATTACAACAAGTTACTTGGATTTTTCGGGATCTGGATCGGGCTGGCTATTTTCAGCTATGACCTGCTCACGCGCAGGGCCACGCCCGGCGCCAGGGTCTAGGCAACGAAATCCGGCATGTTGCCAACTTCGACAATCTTCATCGCGTTGGTACCACCCCCGGTTCCCATCAGGTCGCCCTTGGTGATAATCACGAGATCACCCTCTTCGACCGCGCCGCGCCTTCTCATCAATTCGACCGCTTCCTGGTTAGCCTCGGCGTGATTGGTATGTATGGTCGGGAAATAGACCGGGAACACGCCACGATAAAGGTTGACCTTGCGATTGGTCGATTCATGGCGCGACAGTGCATAAATCGGTATCGCCGAGCTGATACGAGACATCCACAATGATGTCGACCCGGATTCAGTCAGGGTTGCAATGGCACGCACTTCAAGATGATTGGCGGTATACATGGCAGCCATCGCGATAGCTTCGTCGACTTTTTCGAAGATGTCGTCGAGGCGATGCCGGGATTTGATCGCGCTGCTTTGCCGCTCTGCATTAAGACAAATATCGGACATCGCAAGCACGGTCTCGCTCGGGTAGGCACCGGTCGCGGTTTCCGCCGACAGCATCACCGCGTCGGTTCCGTCGAGTACCGCGTTGGCGACATCGAAGACTTCGGCGCGCGTCGGGATTGGGTTTTCGCGCATCGACTCCATCATCTGGGTTGCGGTAATGGTCACGCAGTTCTGAGAACGCGCCTTGCGAATAATCTCCTTTTGCACCGCGGGTAAATTGGCGTCACCGATTTCGACTCCCAAATCGCCGCGCGCAATCATTAGTGCTTCCGAGACACTAATAATCTCTTCCAGGTTTTCGAGTGCCTCGGCACGCTCGATCTTTGCCACGAGGCCCGCCGTACTACCCTCGGCTTCGAGCAACATGCGCGCCTGCTTCATGTCGGCTGCGTTCCTCGGGAAGGAGACTGCGACATAATCGGCATCGATCAGTGCCGCAGTCTTGATGTCAGCCTTGTCCTTGTCGGTTAACACCTCGGCGGTCAGGCCACCGCCCTTGAGATTGATACCCTTGTTATCGGAAAGTTCGCCACCGACCTGCACCGTGCAGCTGATTCGCGATCCTTCGACCGCGTCAACTTTCAACACGATACGACCGTCATCGAGCATCAGGATATCGTCCTTTTCGACATCCTGCGGCAGCTTGCCGTAGGTTACCCCAACCTCGTTACTGTCACCCTCCCCATCCGCGCACTCGGTATCGAGGCAAAAGCTGTCGCCGATGGCGAGATCGACGGAACCCTGTTTGAATTTCCGGAGACGAATCTTGGGTCCCTGTAGATCGGCAAGAATGGCGAGATGGCGGTCGTTCTCGAGGCCGATGCGCCGGATTTTCTCGGCACGGGCCCTGTGTTCGTCCGCGGTACCATGCGAAAAATTGAGCCGTACAACGTCAACCCCGGCTTTGATCAGGCTGTCGATGGCTTCTTCCGATTCCGTCGCCGGACCCATGGTCGCGACGATCTTGGTTCTACGTTGCGCTATTCTCATATTCCTGGTACCTCTGCTCCAGCATGGCCACAGCCGGCAATTGTTTACCTTCCAGGAACTCGAGGAAAGCGCCACCACCGGTAGAAATATACGAAATCCGATCCGAGATTCCGTACTTGTCGACAGCTGCCAGGGTATCGCCGCCGCCCGCGATCGAAAAAGCGGGTGAATCCGCAATCGCATGTGACAACACCCGGGTGCCTTCTCCGAACTGGTCGAACTCGAAAACCCCGACCGGGCCATTCCAGACAATGGTTGCTGCCTGTTGCATGATTTCGGCGAAACGAGCGGACGTCTCCGGGCCAATGTCGAAGATCATGTCATCGTCTTCAAGCGCGGAAACCGGTTTAACCGTCGCAGCTGCCGATTCCGAAAACTCCTTGCCACAAACGACATCAGTGGGGACCGGAATTTCGCCGCCCCGTGCCTGCGCCTGCTCTATCAGGCGTTTCGCTTCAGCAACCAGAACCGGTTCGAACAGGGATTTGCCGACATTGTAACCCGCGGCCGCGATAAAGGTATTGGCGATTCCGCCACCGGGGATCAGCTGATCCACAATTTCCGCAAGCGAATCCAGCACGGTCAGTTTAGTCGAGACCTTCGAGCCACCGACGATCGCAACCATCGGCCGCGCCGGCTCATGCAAAGCCCTGGCCAACGCGTCGAGCTCGGCTGAAAGTAGAGGTCCGGCACAGGCCACGGGTGCAAAGCGACCGACACCGTGGGTCGAGGCCTGTGCGCGATGCGCTGTCCCGAAAGCATCCATAACAAAAATATCGCACAACCCGGCATATCGTTGTGAAAGACTTTCGTCGTTCACTTTCTCTCCTCGATTGAAACGCACGTTTTCGAGCAGCACGACGTCGCCATCGGCCATCTCGGGCGCCCGTTCGAGATAGTCACTCACCAGGCGCACATCCTTGCCAAGTGCCTGGCCGAGGTAATTCGCGACTGGTTGCAGTGAGAACTGCGGCTCCGGATTGCCTTCTTCGGGACGGCCGAGGTGGGACATGATCATCAGACGCGCACCCGCCTCGACGCAGCGTTGAATTGCCGGGAGCGACGCCTTGATCCGCTGGTCGCTCGTCACGACACCATCCTTGACCGGAACATTCAGGTCCTGTCGAATCAATACGCGTTTACCGGCCAGATCCAGGCCGGTCATTTCCAGTACTGGCATTAGCACACCTTCAGAATTGTATAGACGGATTCAGCGTATCAGGAAACCGGTTCTACTCTGCGATGACACGTGCCATTTCAACAACCTTGCAGGAATAACCCCACTCATTGTCATACCAGGAAATCAGCTTGACGAAAGTATCATCCATTTGAATACCGGCTTCCGCATCGAATGTCGACGTACAGGCTTCGCCCTGGAAATCAGTCGACACTACCTTTTCCTCGGTATAGGCAAGCACACCCTTCATCGGGCCTTCGGACGCACGCTTCATCGCCGCACAAATATCTTCGTAACTGGCGCCGTTTTCGAGTTCAACCGTCAAATCAACCACCGAAACATCGGAGGTGGGTACGCGAAATGCCATGCCGGTCAGCTTGCCGTTGAGTTCCGGCAGCACCTTGCCGACGGCCTTGGCGGCCCCGGTCGAGGACGGAATAATATTCTCAAGAATACCGCGCCCCCCGCGCCAGTCCTTCATCGAAGGACCGTCGACGGTTTTCTGGGTTGCCGTCGCCGCGTGCACGGTTGTCATCAAGCCGCGCTTAAGTCCGAAGTTATCATTCATAACTTTGGCAATCGGGGCCAGGCAGTTAGTGGTGCAGGATGCGTTCGATATGATTGCTTCACCGGCATATCTATCATCGTTGACCCCGAAAACGAACATCGGGGTGTCATCTTTCGACGGCGCCGACATGATGACCTTGCGGGCACCCGCGTCGATATGTTTCTGGGCGGTTTCCTTGGTTAGAAACAAGCCGGTCGCCTCGATCACTATATCTACCTCGACTTCGCCCCATTTCAAATCCGCGGGATCACGCTCTGCCGTCAGGCGAATATTTTTACCGTTTACGACCAGCGTGTTACCTTCGACCGCGACATCACCCTTGAACCTGCCGTGTACCGAATCAAATTTAAGCATGTAGGCCAGGTACTCTGGTTCGAGCAGGTCGTTGATAGCGACGACTTCCACATCGTCGAAATCCTGAGCTGCGCGAAAAACCATGCGTCCGATTCGACCAAAACCATTGATGCCGAGGCGAATTGTCATTTGAATATCTCCTTTAGTAGTTTAAAAAATCTAATCTGTGCCCAGCAGGTTGCTGACCGCTTCCACCACTTTATCGACGGTAAAACCGAAGTAGGCAAATAATTCCTTGGCCGGCGCCGATTCACCAAAGGTGTCGATGCCAATAACAACCCCGTCCATACCAATATATCGATACCAGCCCGTGGTGACCGCCGCTTCGACCACAACGCGAGCACTGACATCAGGCGGCAGGACCGAATCACGGTAATCTTGCGGTTGCCGGTCAAATACCGCGGTACAGGGCATCGAGACCACGCGTATATTTTCGTCCACCAGCGCATCAGACTCGTATGCGGCAACCGCCAGCTCAACTTCGGAACCGGTGGCGATAATGATCGCGTCCGGAGTACCCTCACAATCACGCAGAATGTAGCCGCCGCGTACAATGGCTTCAATCTGTTCCGGGCTGCGCGCCTGGTGCTTCAAACCCTGGCGTGAAAACACCAGGCAACTGGGTCCATTGCTGCGCTCAATCGCTGCTTTCCAGCTAACCGCCGTTTCGACCGTATCGCAGGGGCGCCACAGATGCATGTTGGGGATCATGCGCAAGGACGGAATATGCTCCACTGCCTGGTGCGTCGGGCCATCTTCGCCGAGACCGATCGAATCGTGGGTATACACGAAAATACTCGGTATTTTCATCAGGGCGGCCATGCGAACCGCATTGCGTGCATAATCGGAAAACACCAGGAATGTCGCTCCAAACGGGATCAGGCCGCCATGCAGCGCAATACCATTCACCATTGCCGACATGCCGAATTCGCGTACACCGTAGTTAATGTAATTAGCGTCCGGTAATTCCGCGCGCATTGGCCGGTACCCGGACCACTCGGTACCGTTGGAACCACCCAGGTCTGCCGAGCCTCCAAAAAGTTCGGGCAGCAAAACGGAATAACTTTCAAGCGTTGCCAGCGAAGCCTGGCGAGTGGCCTTGTCCTCCGCCGCTTCATCGAGCTCGGCAATGAATGATGCTGTGGCCTCATCCCAGTTTGGCGGTAACTCGCGCTTGACGCGACGTTCGAATTCAGCGGCCAGTTCTGGATATTCTTCCCGGTAGGCATCAAATTTCTGCTGCCAGGCATCTTCATGGGCCTGTCCGGCATTGCGATGGTCCCAGCCCTGGTAAACCTCTTCGGGGACCTCGAACGGTGGGTGCTCCCAGCTGAGTTCGACCCGCGCGAGTGCAACCTCGTCTTCGCCGAGCGGCGCGCCATGCACGGCATGTCCGCCCGCCTTGTTCGGCGCACCGAAGCCGATAATCGTCTTGCAGCAGATTAAAGACGGTTTGGCGGTGATTGCCCGTGCTGCTTCTATCGCGATCTTGATCTCGTCCGGGTCGTGCCCGTCAACTTCGACCACGTGCCAACCATAGGCTTCAAAGCGTTTCGGGGTATCATCGAGGAACCAGCCTTCCACCTTGCCATCGATCGAGATACCGTTGTCATCCCAGAACGCAATCAGTTTGCCAAGGCCCAGGGTACCCGCGAGTGAACAGGCTTCATGAGAAATACCCTCCATCATGCAACCGTCGCCGAGGAAAACATAGGTGAAATGATTAACGATATTAAAATCGTCGCGGTTAAACGTGGCCGCAAGCACACGCTCCGCTATCGCCATGCCAACGGCATTGCTGATGCCCTGTCCGAGGGGTCCGGTCGTGGTCTCAATCCCCGGTGCGTAGCCGTGCTCTGGGTGTCCGGGCGTTTTCGAGTGCAGCTGGCGAAAATTCTTGAGGTCTTCGATGGTGACATCGTAGCCGCTCAGGTGAAGCACCGAGTAAGCCAGCATCGAACCATGTCCGTTTGACATCACGAAGCGGTCGCGATTACTCCAGTCGGGGTTTGCCGGATTATGCCGCATGAAGTCGCTGTAGAGGACTTCGGCGATATCAGCCATCCCCATCGGAGCCCCCGGATGCCCCGAATTGGCCCTCTGCACAGCATCCATGCTCAAGGCGCGGATTGCATTCGCAAGCAGTTTACGTGATGACATCGGTTGCCCTCAAAATCGGTTTAGTGCATTTAACTTTTTGATTATTATTGGCTTTTCCTTGCCTATGCATAATTGACTAAAACCTCGAGTCAAAAACACATGTTCGCCGCGACGCCTACACCGCCGACAAGGCGCGATATTCTCCCCTAAATGGAAATTGACGGCAACTCATAAAATTTATATCGGTATTCACCATAAATAACGATACTTACGCGAAGCTGTTAATTTTCATCGCGTTCCCTATAATGCCCCTCTTTGTTACCTGGGTTGGGAGATTAGAATGTCGGGTTCATATATTTTCACATCCGAATCCGTATCCGGCGGACATCCGGACAAGATGGCTGATCAGATTTCTGACGCGGTCCTTGACGCGCTGCTGGAAAAAGATCCACGCTCCAGGGTAGCCTGCGAAACGCTGGTCAAGACCGGCATGGTGCTGCTGGCAGGTGAAATCACCACCCATGCCGAGGTCGACATGGAAGCGCTGGTACGCGATACCGTTTGTGAAATCGGTTACGACAACCCGGAATGCGGTTTCGACGGCAAGACCTGTGCCGTTCTCACCGGCCTCGGCAAGCAGTCCAGCGATATCGCGATGGGCGTCGACGAGGGCAATGAAAAGGAACAGGGCGCCGGCGATCAGGGCCTGATGTTCGGCTACGCCTGCAGCGAAACCGACGTGCTGATGCCGGCACCCATCACCTACGCCCATCGCCTGGTGCGTCGCCAGCACGAAGTTTTCAAATCGGGCGAACTGGACTGGCTGCAGCCCGACGCCAAGAGTCAGGTTACGCTGCGTTACGAGCATCACAAGCCGGTTGGTCTCGAGGCCGTGGTATTGTCGACCCAGCACAACGAGTCGGTCGACCTGGCAACCCTGCGCGAGGGCGTGATCGATACCATTCTTAAGCCGATACTTCCGGAGGCATGGATCGCGCAGTGCAAGAACGAAAACATCCACGTCAACCCGACCGGACGCTTCGTCGTCGGCGGACCCGTGGGTGACGCCGGTCTGACCGGGCGCAAGATTATCGTCGATACCTATGGCGGCATGGCGCGTCATGGTGGCGGTGCCTTTTCCGGCAAGGACCCCTCCAAGGTCGACCGCTCGGCAGCATACGCGGCGCGATACGTGGCGAAAAACATCGTCGCCGCGGGCATCGCCGAGCGCTGCGAAGTACAGGTTTCGTATGCGATCGGGGTTGCCGAACCGACCTCGATCAGCGTCGATACCTTCGGCACCGGCGTTATCGCCGACGAGCGCATCATCGCGCTGATTCGGGATCATTTCGATCTGCGCCCCAAGGGATTAATCGAGATGCTGGACCTGCTGAAGCCGATATACAAGCCAACCGCGGCCTATGGCCATTTCGGTCGCGAAGATCTCGACCTGAGCTGGGAGCGCACCGACAAGGCCGATGCGTTGAAAGCCGACGCGGGTCTGTAGCCGATAGCAGTAATCAAGACCAATCCAAAATTGACAGTGTGACGTATATCGATACAATATTACGCCCCCTTAAAGGGGACTGTGTGCGAGGAGCGCTGCGACAGCCCGTCTGCCAGGCTCGCCCACAGGTCAACACCAACGGCGCTCATAAATAGATCTGGAGATTATTTATGAGTGCTAACGCCAAAGACGTTATCAAACAAAATTTCGCAGTTGCAGACCTTGCCCTTGCGGCCTGGGGTCGCAAGGAAATCGCTATTGCCGAGACTGAAATGCCCGGCCTGGTTTCGCTGCGTGGAAAATACGGCAAGGACCAACCACTGAAAGGCGCCCGTATCGCGGGTTCCCTGCATATGACCATTCAGACAGCGGTTTTGATCGAAACCCTGGTCGCCCTCGGTGCCGAAGTGCGCTGGGCTTCCTGTAATATTTTTTCCACCCAGGATCATGCGGCGGCGGCCATCGCAGAATCGGGTGTACCGGTATTCGCCATCAAAGGTGAGTCGCTCGAGGATTACTGGCAGTACACCCACAAGATCATGGAATGGCATGACGGTGGTACCCCCAACATGATTCTCGATGACGGTGGCGATGCGACCATGCTGATCAACCTCGGCAGCAAGGCCGAGCAAGACATCTCGGTGCTGGACAATCCTGGTACCGAGGAAGAGGAAATCGCGTTCGCGGCGATTCGCGCCAAACTCGCCGAATCGCCCAACTGGTACTCGAACATCCTGCAAAACATCCGGGGCGTTACCGAGGAAACCACCACCGGCGTGCATCGTCTTTACCAGATGCAGGCGCGCGGTGAATTGCCGTTTCCGGCCTTCAACGTCAACGATTCGGTCACCAAGTCCAAGTTCGACAACCTCTACGGTTGCCGTGAATCGCTGGTCGACGGCATCAAGCGCGCCACCGATGTCATGATCGCCGGCAAGATTGCGGTGGTTCTGGGTTACGGCGACGTCGGCAAGGGTTGTGCGCAGTCACTCAAGGGCCTCGGCGCTACCGTACTGGTCACCGAGATCGATCCGATCTGCGCGTTGCAGGCAGCAATGGAAGGTTTCCGCGTGGTTACCATGGACGACGCCTGCAAGGAAGCCGACATCTTCGTCACCGCAACGGGTAACTTCAATGTCATTCGCAAGGATCACATGGAGCAGATGAAGGATCAGTCGATCGTTTGCAATATCGGCCACTTCGACAACGAGATCCAGGTTGCCGAAATGAAGAGCTACGATTGGGAAAACATCAAGCCGCAGGTCGACCACATCATCTTCCCCGACGGCAGACGCATCATCCTGCTGGCCGAGGGCCGGCTGGTCAACCTGGGTTGTGCTACCGGACATCCGAGTTTCGTGATGTCGAATTCGTTCACCAACCAGGTGCTGGCCCAGATCGAGATCTTCTGTAATCCGGGCAAGTACCAGAACGAAGTCTATGTCTTGCCGAAGCACCTGGATGAAGAGGTCGCGCGCCTGCACCTTGACAAGATCGGCGCGAAGTTGACCACGCTAAGTCAGGAGCAGGCCGACTACATCGGTGTCAAGGTCGAAGGTCCCTACAAGCCCGAGACTTACCGGTACTAGCCAGCACCCCGTACATGCGGATTTCCCGCGTCTACATCGAAACCGAGCTTGTCGTCGGTGAGGAAATAACCCTCGACAGGCCTCAAATTCATTACCTCGAGCACGTGCTGCGCCTGAAATCAGGCGCAGCATTGCTTTTATTTAACGGGCAGGATGCAGTTGACTACGAGGCAGCACTTGTAATCGAGGGCAAACAGCACAGGGCCATTATCAACGCGGCAATACCTTTAACCACCGAGTCCAACCTGGATTGCGAAATAATACAGGGGCTGGCGCGCGGCGATCACATCGACTGGATGATCCAGAAAACCACCGAGCTCGGGGTTAACAGGATCTCGATGTTTAATGCGCAACGCACCCAGTCTCCGATGAAACCGGTGCATCTCCAAAAAAAGCTTGGGCACTGGCATCGCGTTGCTATCAGTGCCTGCGAACAAAGCGGACGGGCGGTCGTTCCAACGCTCGAATTTTACGTTGACCTGGAGCAGGCTGTCGCAGCCTCGAACGGAGCCACGAAATTACTGCTCGATTTCGACGGCGACCCACTCGCTTCGATAGCGCAACCTCCAGGTTCATCGATATCGATGCTGCTCGGCCCGGAAGGTGGGCTTTATCCTGCGGAAATTGAGATCGCCAGGGCTGCCGGTTTTGTACCGGCCAGGCTGGGCCCACGGGTGTTACGCACCGAAACCGCGGCCACGGCAGCACTTGCTATCATCCAGTCAAATTTCGGCGACCTGTCCTGACCTTACCCAGGGGAAAACCTCATCCACAAAAGACGCTCCCAAACGGCGCAAGCGCCGGGTGGTCCATCCATGGAATCGCTTAGAGCGCGGCATCCCTGCCGCGCTACACTTTTGTGGATGAGGTTTCCGCTGGGCGGTATCTGTAAAAGGAACGATACCGATAGTTCAGGGTAACTTGAGTCACGTCCCGTCAATCGACCCTATCAGATACTGATGGGCTGGTTCTAAGTCGCCAGCTCTTCGAGCCGGCCCGGGTTGAATTCAAGCTTGAGATCGCCAATGATTTTATCGAGATTCGGGATTACCCGGCCAAGTTGCTCGTCATCGACCCGGGCGAGCAAATATTCGCTCATTCCCTCGTCACTGCCCGCTTCCATACTATCGGCTTCGGCCAGGTAGGCGCGCGGAATATCCTGCATTTGAATTCCAAGATAAGGAAGGTCCGGATCTCTCTGCGGATTGTAGATAATCGCAATCCTCGCGCGCGGTCCTGTTTGCGCTGCACTCACGTCACACATTTGTTCGACCGTAACCACCGGGATGTATACCCCGCGCCATAGCACGACCCCGGCAAACCAGTCGCTGGTATCGGAAAGCTGGCGCGGTGTCGAATAGCCAATGATTTCGGCAACCGCCGAGTTCGGAACTACCAGATTAAGCGATGTCAGGGGCAGCAGCATGCAGCGCACCGATTTTTTCTTTTCGTCCATGGGCCTGAACCTTTAACCCGCGCCCAGTGCAGTTTGAATATTCTCTATCAATTCTTCTTCCTGGTATGGCTTGCCCATGTAGTTATTCACCCCGATTTCAAAAGCGCGGTCGCGATGTTTTTCCCCGGTACGCGAGGTAATCATGATAATCGGGATCCTGGAAAAGCTTTCCTCGTTTTGCATATGCGTCGCCAGTTCAAATCCATCCATGCGCGGCATTTCTATGTCCAGCAACATCACATCCGGACGCAAGTCCTGTAGTTGAGCAAGCGCGTCCACACCGTCCTTGGCGGTAACAACTTCGTAGTTGTGACGTTCAAGCAGTTTACTGGCAACCCGGCGCATCGTAATCGAATCATCGACGACCATGACCACGTTGCGCTTTTGCGTTCCGCTTTCGTCTTGCTGTTGATACACAATTTTGACAGCGTTCGACACGCTGTGTCTTATCAACCCGTTGATATCAAGAATCAGAACAATGCTGCCGTCGGCAAGAATACTCGCTCCCGCAAGACCCTTGACCTGGCTCAGTTGTTTGCCCAGCGATTTAACCACGATTTCACGGTTACCGAGAATTTCATCGACGTGTAAAGCAGCCCGAACATCTCCTGCGCGACTAAAAATAATCGGTAGTTTTTCAGCTTCACTGGCGGGTTTGAACGGGACACCCCCTTCCACCAGTTCTGACAGGCTGTGCAACGCGAACTGTTGTCCCGCATATTCGAGTTCGGGTTTCTCCTCGCGGTAATAGCCCAGCACCTGGCGTGCTTCCAGGCGGGTGATTCCTTCGATATTCATCAGCGGAATCGCATAGATCTCCTCACCGGTGCGCACCAGGATAGCCTGGTTAATCGAGAGCGTGAAAGGCAGACGCGCGATAAACGTCGTTCCTTGTGGATTGGTTTCAATCTGCAGGGTTCCACCCAGTTGCTTGATTTCAATATCGACGACATCCATCCCCACACCCCGCCCCGATAGCTGGGTCACGTGTTCGGCGGTACTGAAACCCGGTTCGAGGATGTACTGAACCAGATCCGCGTCAGACGTCTGGTGCTTCCTGTCGAGCAATCCCAGCTGAACTGCTCGACTGCGCACCTTTTCGATATCCACGCCGGCACCATCATCACTCACACGGATGACGATATCAGAGCCATCACGCGTAATGTCGATGGCAATCTTCCCGGTTTCCGGCTTTCCCTTTTTTACCCGTTCTACCGGGGTTTCGATACCGTGCGACAGGGCATTGCGAATAATATGCTCGAGTGGTGCAACCATGCGATCAAGCACCTTGTTGTCGACCTCGTTTTGTTCACCCGTAATGAGAAGATCGGCCTTCTTGCCCAGTTCCTGGCTACTTTGTCTGACTAATCGCCGCAGCCTTGACAACAGTCCCGAAAACTTGACCATGCGGCTTTTTATCAAGCCATCCTGCAGGTCCGTGTTTACCCGGGATTGCTGTAATAACAGTGTCTCGGAATCCCTGACCTGCTCACCCAGCATGGCCTGCAGACTGGACAGGTCATTGACCGACTCACTCAGGGAACGCGACAACTCCTGGATCATCGTGTAGCGATCCATCTCTAGCGGGTCAAATTCACCCCTTTTCACAGACTCGGTACGATGGCTGAAATGAATCTGCGCATCGGTTTCGGCCTCGAGACTACGCAATTGCCCCTTGAGACGGGTGATGGTTTGTCCCAGCTCGCCGAGGTGTGAACCCAGACCCGCGATCTGCTGTTCCATGCGCGCGCGGTAAATACTGACCTCACCCGCTGAGCTTACCAGGTTGTCAAGGAGGTCCGAGCGAACCTTGATGACATCCTGGGAAGGGCGTTCCAACGTTGAAAGTGGTTCTCCGGGTAAATTTTCGCTGACGATATCGATATCCTCACTGTCCATATCGAAGTTGTCTTCTGCATCCGTTTCGTCAAATCCGTTATCGGCATCACCACGACGCAATTCCCTGAGAAATTCAACCAGGCGTTCGGATTTACTGGTCTCCCGTCCTTCCTGGGCTTCGATAACCTGTTGATGCAGCAGATCGAAACAGTCTTTCAACAGCTCGATCAAATTATCGTTCTTCTCGACCCGTCCATCGATAACCGCGATGAACATTGATTCCATCTCGTGCGAAAGGTCACTGATTTCCTTCAGCTCGGCCATGCGCGCGCCGCCCTTGAGTGTATGCAGGTAACGCTGCAGTTCCATCACCGCGTTGTAGTCCTGGGTTCCCTGCTCATCTGCTTTCTGTTGCGACCACTGGTGCAAGGTATTGTCACTCATTTCCAGCAATTCATTCGCTTCGTCGACGAAAATGCTCAGTAACTCGTGATCCTGTTCCCTGTGCACATCGTCGCCCAACATCGTCAAGGTATCGATGAAGTCACGGGCTGGTTCTGCTTCGTCTTCAGGTATTTCAACCGTATGTTCTTCAAAATCCTCCGCCAGTGCCTTGAAGCTTATCGCGAGATCTGCGGAAATATCCGGCAGCTGCCGGCTGGTAACCAATTCCTGGGTCATGCGGGAGAGCGCAAGCTGACCTTCACGGTAGAGGGCCACAATTTCATCATCGAGCGCCATTTTCTGCGAGATGGCTGATTTCAGGGGTTTTTCCATCAAGCCCGCGAGTTCGCCGATCGTACGTATATCGGCGGTACGCGAGGCACCGTTAATCGTGTGCAGCGCTCGATATATTTCTTCACCGGGAACTAGTTCGTGGATCTGTTCGGCATGATCAAGGGCGAAACTTACTGTGTCGAGGTGCTGTTCTACCTCTTGTTGGTAAATGATCAGAAGTTCCGGGTCCAACGACAGGTCGGTTGGTTCTGGCTCCTCTTGGTTTTCGGGCTCGATCGTCCCTGCCCCTTCTCCAGGCATTCGGCTCTCTTTCGTTTCGACGAAAGGGTCGTGGGGGGTCTCCTGTTCGGCTTCCAGGGTTTCCGGGTTTTCGATTTCTGCTAAAGCTGGCTGCTCTGGTTCTTCTTCTGGCTCCGCGATGCCCTGGGCCACTTCTTCTTTCGACCCTGCGCTGTCCTCGACCACTTCCCCGGCTTTCGATTCCGCTGGCTCCAATGCCCCGTCCACGGACGCATCCTCGGCCGTTTCCTCGGTCTCCGGTACATGCCCGGCATGCTCTTCAGCTGTGGACGACTCCAGGTCTATCACTTCCATCCCGGCCGACGCATCGACCGATTCTTCAGGTATATCCGGAACCTCGTCCGCTGTTTCGACGGCGAAAGATTCGCTGTCTACCTGATCATTTTCGTCTTCGTGGTATTCGGCAGCTGCCGCATCGATACCCTCGTCCGTCGCGGCAGCTTCCCCTGGAACCCGATTCTCCCCTACAACCTGGCCGTCTAATTCATCATCAAAATCATTGCCCAGGAAATCTTCGCCGATTGCCTCGATCCTAATGGCTTCCCTGGAAACGGGCTCGACGTCGTCAAGCTCCAGCGCCTTTATCTCGTCCGCTTCGCTACCGGTCTGGTCGTCGATCTGACTGCCGTAATCCGTTGCCTGCAGGTAATCCTCGCTGGAATCCGATGATTCAGATCCGCCAGCAGCCTTGGTAGCGTTAATCTCATCCAGGATTGTCCTTTTATGCACCAGCTGCGTATCATCGAGACCAGAATCTTCATCAAAGTCCAGAAACTCTTCGCCCTCGTCTCGAACTTCCTCATCGTCGACCTCGAAATTCGTCGGATCTACTCGCATGGTATCGGGTTCAATTTGCTCGAGAATCATGTCATTCAATCTGTCCGGTGGAATGACCTGCGTGGTTGCACCCAGATCTATTCCCGGCAACTCGGTTTCATCACCATCAGTGATCCGGTCATAGGGCGATTCGATCGCAGTGTCGGTCTGGGTGTGATCGATCAGCACCTGTTCAGCCTTGAACTCCGCCAACGCCCGTGCCAGGCCTCTCAAATAGCCGATATCAGCCGTGGGCGATTCCGAGGTCTTGAGCTCACGCACCATTTCCTTCAATGCCCCGGCTGCCTTGCCGACTGCCTCGATCGACCGTTTGCCGGGAGGAATCGTTTTGTCGATAATCCGATTCAACAGTTGTTCATAATCCCAGGCAAACTCTCCCAGCTTCATTGCACCGACCAGGCGCCCGCTGCCTTTTATCGTATGGAAAGCGCGACGAATGTTTTTTACCGCATTCTCATCTTCCGGATGCAGCAACCAGTCCCGTTGCAGGCGCGCGATATTCTGCGCTTCTTCCTCAGCTTCCTCCAGGTAAATCTCGAGAATTTCCGGGTCACTACCCGGCTTAAGCACATCCAGTTCGTCAATTACAGGCTGGACTTCAAAACGGTCATCGGGCGGCACCACGGTTGCCTCAATCCCTGTCTCCGTCAACACGGTCGAATCGCCTGTCGCCTGATCAAGGACAGCACCGACATCGATCGGTTCTGCAGCAGTCTCAGAATCACCGGTATCAACTGAATCAGGGCCTGGCTCAATCGTCTCACCCGGCGTGACCGGAGTTTCCGATTCAACCGCAGCTTGAACACTTGCGATCGTCTCGTCAGCATCGGCAACCGGCACGGGCATTTCCTCGATAACCTCCTCGTCCGTGGCTTCGTCTATAACGACCAGTAGTTCCTGGCTTGTTTCACCCTCGGCCCGGATATGAACCCCGGATAACAATTCCTGCAGTTGCACATCGGCAAAGTCGAGAATATTGGCAGCATCACTACGGTGTTCACCCAGTGCTTCGAGATAGTACTCGAGGCTAACCACGACCTGCGACAGGGCATCGAGCCGACTGGCCTCCATGAATTCGACAATGTCGTAACCCTTGAGATAAGTCAGCAATCCATCAATTACCGCTACCGCACGCTGCTGGTTCAATAACGCCAGTGCTCCGTGAGACTCTTCCATCAGGGCTACACACAGATCAATGTTTTCGCTACGGCTGGGATCCTTGATAAAATCTAGAATCGCATTCTTGGTTTTCTGGATGTCGTCAAGTGTCGCGGTGACAACCGCCGTTAATACGCTATCAAGCTCGTAGTCTCTCGAAGCATCGGCTTCTGACCTGGGTTGCTCCGCACCAACCGGCTGGCGTTTTTGCATTTGCTCGAGGGCCTGCTCAACCTGCAGAAGTTCTGCGGCCATCGACAGCAGCCGTTCTTCATCGGCGACCTGGTTTCCGGCCAGGATATCCTTGACGACATCAATTTGTGCTTCGATCAGTTTTCGTTGCGAACCCAGTCCAACCATCGCCAGCGTGTCGGAAATGACATGCATTTCCTGGGGTAGATCTTTTAGCGCCTCAACTTTCGACAAGTCCCCGTTGACATACACTTCGAGTGTCGACTTTACTACCTCGATATCGGCTTTGACCGCCTCTGCAACTGTTTTCAACAGCGCCTGGTTGGGGCCCGCGATGTTACTCAAAACCTCGCTGCGCACAGATTCAGATGGTAGAAACTGCTCAAGCCGATAGGCAGTCTTTATCGCTTTCGCCTTTGGTCCATCGCACTCAGGCTGAGCAACATAAAATAAAAAATTCTTGATCAGCTCGATCGGCTGGCGCTGCAGTAAACCGCGCTCACCGATGATCAGGATTACCCTGAACAGGGCATCGACCTTACCCAGCAAATTCTTTATCGATACTCCGAGCTCAAGCTGCTGGCGCGAAACAGATTCGATGAGCGCTCCCACTATCCACCAGATACGGGCAATCTGCTCCGAAAAAGAACGCTCTTCCAGGGTTTCACAAATCTTTTCCAGACGCTTCAGGCCCTCCTCGACCGACTGGTCCTTGATGATATTCAACAGCGCCAGTTGATAGGCCGGACGTAACTTCTTCACCAGCAGTTTGGATGCCTGGTTGCTGTCGTCATCGATTGATTCAACTTCGGCCTCTTCCTGATGCATGGAAAGATCGGGTAAAAACAGCAGTTTCTCGGAAAATAAATCCTGGTCTCTGACCGCGCGTATATCGTTTAAAATCGGCAATATTGCGATTGGTATGTCGCGATGTCCTGACTGAATATGTTCGAGGTAATCGGGTAGCTGCAGAACCGCCCGCAGCATTATCTCGAGGGCCTGTTCGCCCTTTTGCTGCTTGTTGTCGATAATGAAATCTGCCAGCGAAACCATTTCCTCGGTCAGCATTGCGGCGCCATATTGCTCGATCATCACCAGTACGCCCTGGATAACGTCTAACCTTTCCTTGATGCGCGACATCAAGGTACTGTCATCTTCTTCGATATAAAGCTTTAGATCAGTCTTGATGTCAGACAGGTTGTCATCGATGGATTTTTTAACCCATCCAAGCGCACTGTGTTTAATCGAATTTTCCGCCGAATCCATCGAATCGCCTATTCGTCGGGCTCAGGCTGTAATCCCAATGCGGCTAAATCATCGGAATCGTGCACAATGGTACTTTCGAGCGAGTCGACGCCGGGGAGCTTGAAGCCGGCAACCGAAGTCTGCATTTCCTTGACCATGGCCGAGAGTTCGCCAATCGAGCCTGAAGCCTTATTTGCGCCTTCCGAGGTCTTGGCGGTTATTTCCTGTATCACGTCCATGGTTTCGGCAATTTTCACGCTCTCCTGGGCCTGGTCACGCGTTGAATCGGATATCTCCAGGATTCGCTGTGCCAGGTTCATCGATACTTGCTCTATCCGGTCCAGCGCGCCGCCCGCGTTCTCGGTCAGGCTGGCGCCTTTTACAACGTTAGCCGTACTTTGTTCCATGGAAACCGTGGCCTCGTTGGTATCCGCCTGTATCGTTTTCACCAGGGCCTCGATTTGCTTGGTGGCATCGCCGGTGCGTTCCGCAAGTCTCTGCACTTCGTCCGCCACAACCGCAAATCCGCGACCCGCCTCACCCGCCATCGACGCCTGGATCGCGGCATTTAGAGCAAGAATGTTCGTCTGATCGGATATCTCGGTGATCAGGTTTACGATGTCACCGATTTCCTGTGACGACTCACCCAGTCGCTTGATACGCTTGGAGGTTTCCTGTATCTGCTCACGAATGGTCTCCATACCGTCGATAGTTTGCCGCACCGTCTCGCTGCCCTTGTGCGCAATACTGACAGACTTGCGCGCCACCTCGGCCGAATCAGATGCACGCTCAGACACCTGCGACATCGACCTTGAAATTTCGGTAATCGCGTTACTGGCCGTGGTTATCTGTTGTGCCTGGGCTTCACTCGCCTCGGCAAGTTCACCCGTCATATTCTGGGTATTACGCACCGCGGTCCGTACCTGGTTTGCGGTATTGTTGATGGTACCGACCAGGTCGCGCAGCGCATCTATGGAGTAATTTACCGAGTCTGCGATGGCGCCGGTAATGTCTTCGGTTACCGTTGTATGCGTCGACAGGTCACCATCGGCAAGGTTAGTCATTTCATCAAGTAGTCGCAGAATTGCGCGCTGGTTTTTTTCATTCTGCTCCCGGGATTCCGTCAGGCTGGCCTGCGATCCACGCGCGATAATCACGATCAGTAACAATAATAATAGAACTGCAATTAAGCCCAGGACATAGCCGAACAGAATATAGATTCTCCCGGCTTCGCCGCTGCGTTCGAGAACCTGGTTTAGCTCGCCCGAGGCGGCTAGCAGCAACGGACTCAATTCATCGATTTTCAACGCCGCTTCGTGTACCTTGAAAATCTGTGCTGAATTTTCGAGTATCTCGCGCACATTCTTTCTGACCACCGAGTAAAGATCGGCAAACTGCAACAGGTTACCGATCACGGTTGGCCCGGTGAACTTGTTGATGCCCTGCGAGGCATCGCCTTCAAGCATCGCCAGCAACTGGGCTTCTATCTGGGTTGCGTCCGCAGAGAAGCGATCCGCTGCCGCCATTACCACTTCCCCGTCGTTGAGTATCTGGTTGAGACTGTGTTCGATGCTACGCACCAAGATAACCTGGCGTGCGGCGACTGCAATATTCCTGCGCGGCGCACCTGACTTGACCAGTTCATCCACGACCCGGTCGGACAGCGACATAAGCTCCGGTAGGGATTCATTGATTTGCGTGACATAATCACTTACCGTCGCAATCGACGATTTGGCTGCTACCACGGTAGCGATGTGCTTGTCATAATCATTCCAGAGCGACTTCAAATTCGAGAATTCAACCGAAAACTCCTCGGGTAATGGCGGCAATGCCTGCGTTAAATCTCCATTGTTGAATTTATCAAGCGTATTGAGGTAGCGATTCTGGTTCTCTCCCAACCGATCGAATGCCTGCTGCTGACCCGCGGCTGCTTCCAGTGCATTAACCGCAATTTGCTGGGATATAACCTGTTGCTCCGAGGCGATAGTGGTGTAGAGTTTATTCTTGCGCGCCTGGCTGCTTTCAATACTGAACATTGCGACCATCGCCAGCACCGAGATAATCAGCAAGGCACCTACGGCAACCGCTTTTTTATTGAAAGTGCTCCCCTGACGCACAACAGTCGAGACAGGACCCGATTTACCGCCGGGGAAAAAATGTTTAATTTTATTGAACACTGCTAATGCTTCCTCGAAACCTCAATAAACGTGCTAAACAACGCGCAGAAAATGTTCAGCCCGGGTTAGTTTCTTGACACTGAACACGTTCCAGCGACGTACCTGATCCACAAATATTCCCGACAGGTAGGCGCCAATCGTACCAGCGTCCTGCATGACTTCCTGCTTGTGTTCCTCCGGTTTGAATCGTCGCAGTCCAAAAACTTCGTCCACCAGCAATCCCGCAACCACGCCCGACTTATTGATCACCAGGATCCTGCTTTCCTTGCGAATCTTGGTGGATTCACCATAAAGAAACTCGTTCATATCGAGTACCGGCATCAGGTTACCACGAACGTTTGCCAGGCCCTTGACCCAGTGTGTTACCCCGGGTACGCGGATCGTTTCCGGCGGGGGCAAGATTTCACTGACGTCATCCATCTTTGCCAGCAGGGGGGTATCTCGTATCAGGAACCCGATGCCTATCCAGTCGTCGACAACCGTCTTGGCCACGGGCAAACCAGCGGAGTTTTTGCGACAACGCGAATCAAGTTCTTTCAGTAATTCGAATGGTGATGAAATGGGCATCGGGTTTCGGTCAGTCTTCGTAGCTGCGATCGAAACCCAGAACCTTGTTAATACGTTCGATCAAGTCCCGTTCCTCCGCCGGCTTGACGATGTAATCCTTCGCACCCTGGCGCATGCCCCATATCTTGTCGGTTTCCTGGTCCTTGGTGGTTATGATGATCACCGGAATTGTCGAAGTTGCAGGATTACGGCTTAGATCACGGGTTGCTTGAAAACCATTCTTACCCGGCATGACCACGTCCATTAATATGCAATCGGGCTTGATCTCAATTGCTTTCTCGATACCCTCTTCCCCATTTTTGGCAACCGACACTTCAATATCATTATTCAGAAGCATGCTTTTGAAAACGTGAACCTCCGTCGGGGAATCATCAATTATTAAAACATGCGTCATTCTAAACTTACCTCAAGCTCCGTTGACCGTTTCCGTTTAGCCGACATGCGTCGTTATCGCATTGATCAGATCTTCCTTGGAAAAGGGTTTGGTTAAGTATTTTTCTGAGCCGACTATGCGCCCGCGTGCACGATCAAAAATACTGTCCTTGCTGGACAGCATGATGACCGGGGTTGCCTTAAAGGTTTGATTATTTTTTATCAGCGCGCAGGTCTGGTAGCCATCCAGTCGCGGCATCATAATGTCAACGAATATAATGTCTGGCCTGTGCTCGGTTATCTTGGCCAATGCCTCGAAGCCATCGATCGCGGTAACGACCTCGCAGCCCACTTTTTTCAACAGGGTTTCAGCACTGCGTCGGATGGTTTTGCTATCGTCGATCACCATCACTTTTACATTAAGGTTGACCGATTCCTGTGCTCCATCTGCTGTCTGAGACTCGGTGTTCACGTAACCCCCAGGGATTATAAGTGGAGTTTCCCCACATTATCAGGACTAGATTATATGGATATTTATATGTTAAACCAGTGATTTAATTAGACTATATGATGTAATTTCTACGATTTTGGGCAGATATTCACTGGCTATTTTTTAAAATTCCATTACCCTCAAAAATAGTTCAATAATGAGGTTTTAACAAGCGGCATTAGCACGGATCCGCCTTGCGAAAACGCGATATATTAATGTGCCCGGGCGGATTAGTTCAGTAGAATTCCCCAGGCCGCATCCGAATCGTCAAACATAAACATTCTCTCCCATGCCTAAAGTTCACAAGCTTGGAATCGTGATGGACCCGATTGAATCCATCAAACCCTGGAAGGACTCAAGCTTCGCTATATTGCTTGAGGCACAGGCGCGCGGCTGGCAGATATTCTACTTTGAACTCGGCGATATATTCATGGACAACGGTATTGCCCGGGGGCTCTACCAGACACTCACGCTTTACGATGACAACCAGCACTGGTTTGATTACGGCGAGGCCGGTCGCTGCCGACTGGATGAGCTCGACGTTATCTTGATGCGCAAGGATCCCCCCTTCGATCTGGAGTATATTTATGGAACCTATATCCTCGAACAGGCGGAGGAAAACGGTGTGCTGGTAGTGAACAAGCCTGCTAGCCTGCGCGACTGTAACGAAAAACTGTTTACCCGTGTCTTTCCCCAATGCTGCGTTGATACCCTGGTCAGTCGTAATCCGGAGATTCTCAAGGGCTTTATCGAGCAACACCGGGATATTATTATCAAACCGCTGGATGGCATGGGTGGCCAGTCAATATTCCGGGTGCAGGCCGGTGATCCAAATACCAACGCAATCATCGAGGCCGTGTCAAAGCATGGTCGATCGCAAACCATGGTGCAGCTTTATATTCCCGAAATCCGGGACGGTGACAAGCGCATTTTGCTGGTCGATGGCGTAGCCATACCCTACGCGCTGGCACGCCTGCCGGCTGCAGGTGAGCATCGCGGAAATATCGCGGCCGGAGCCAGCACCCGCGGACAGCCCCTGACCGAGCGTGATCAATGGCTATGTGAACAGATCGGTGACGAGTTGCGCAGGCGCGGCCTGCTGTTTGTAGGGATCGATGTCATCGGTGATTATATTACCGAAATCAACGTTACCAGCCCAACCTGCATCCGCGAGCTGGACCGCGATTTCGATATTAACATCAGCGCAGAACTCTTAGAGTGCATCGAGCAACGCTTTTCAGTCTAAGCTGCCTGTTTTTACTCGTCTTCAACCTTAGCGGCTGCGAACCCCGACAGCATCTGGTTGAACAGCATTTACTCGAGTTCGGTACCATCATCAAAATCACGATGATCACCGACGATCTGAACCATGCCGAGCATTTGCTCAGCGAGATCGAGCGACGACTCCACCAACA
Organism: Gammaproteobacteria bacterium; assembly: GCA_029862005.1. NCBI lineage: Bacteria > Pseudomonadati > Pseudomonadota > Gammaproteobacteria > Gammaproteobacteria bacterium. The sequence goes on from JAOTYD010000004.1 coordinate 111,308, forward strand.
GCACCAGCAATGGCACGCCTGGGAAGAGAGTGAGCTTACGCGCTTCAATACAGCGCTGGAGCAGAATTCGAGGGCCGATGTGCCCGCGAGCCTGGCCCCGTTAATAGAATTGAGCCGGTACTATTACGATGCTACCGGTGGCCTGTTTAATCCCGCACTCGGCAAGCTCATAGCCGCATATGGATTTCACGGCAGCGCAGCCGACCTGGGCAAGGTTGCCGAGATCAAGCGCGATATCCCTGGTATGGACGATTTAACATTCGTCGGCAATTCAGCCATCAGCAATAATCCGCACCTGCGCATCGACCTGGGCGGAATCGCCAAGGGCTATGCGCTGGGATTAATCCGTGCCTACCTCGACGAAAATGGAATTGACAACTATATCGTAAACGCCGGCGGTGATATGGCGCTCGCGGGGAACCGGTTTGGTCGTCCCTGGCGAGTCGGCATTCAGAATCCGTTCGCTCCAGGCGTTGTTGCAAGCCTGGAAATCGAGGGCAGGAAAAACCTGTTTACCTCGGGGAATTACGAACGACGCTACCGGCAAGGTGAATTTCGTGCGCATCACATCATCGACCCGCGCAGTGGCGAACCTTCTAGTGGACGAAGTTCGGCAACGGTTCTCAGCGACGACCCGGTTCGTGCCGATGTCGCCGCAACTGCATTAATGATCGACGGCTCCCGGGAACTGGCGTCATCACTACGTATCGAAGACTTCATCGTGATCAGCGAAGCAAGAGAAATCATGCTAAGCCGGTCTCTTGCCAACAAAATCAAAATTGCGGTTTCGTGGCCAGCCACTATTATCAACTAGTACAGAACGATTTACTGGTGATAGCGACCTAATCTTGGCACAATAGACTTCCAATATGGCACAAGCTCAAGCAATCCGACCCCGGATCTCTGCTAGTGATCGCCTCGGCTTCACTCTCTTTCTAGCCCTCACGCTGCATGCCATCGTGGTGCTCGGCGTGGGTTTCAAGCATTCGGATCGCAGCAACGTGGAACCCTTACCCAGCCTTGATGTCATCCTGGCAAATTCCAAAACCATCGAGATGGTTGAAAATCCCGATTTCCTGGCCCAGGAAGACCAGGCAGGCGGCGGCAGTGCCGAGGACAAGGCTCGTCCCGGAGCGCCAGTTTCGTCCCCGACGCCGGTGGATCAGAAAGGCCTGTCTGACCAGGATCGTGCCGAACTGCGCAAGCAACAGCTGGCAATCAGCAAGCTTTATTACCTGACCCAGTTAGAATCCGATAACCGCGCAAACCGTCAAAAACAACAACACGCCCAGGATACAGACAACCAGGAAACCAGTGAAACCGAACAGCGTCAAACCAGGATAGCCCGCCTGCAGGCCGAAATCAGGCAGATGGCGATCGATTACGCCAAACGACCCAAGATCGTAACGCTGACCGCAAGTACGCGTAAGGCGGCTGAAGCGAGCTACCTGAATTCCTGGGTAAAAAAGATCGAACACACCGGAAATTTGAACTATCCGCACGAAGCCAGACTCAAAAACCTTGATGGTCGTTTACGAATGAGTGTCCGAATCAATGCAGCAGGCGAAGTTCTCGACATGCAAATCACGAATTCGTCCGGCACCACCTTGCTGGATGAAGCCGCCAGGCAAATCCTGCGCATGGCACAACCCTTCGCCCCGTTTTCCGACGCACTGCGGGAACGCGCGGACCAGATCGTTATCATTCGGACCTGGGACTTCAAAAGCAATCGATTTAGAACCAAAAGCGGAGTAAGCTAGAGCCTGGACATGTCACAGCAACCTGCCAGTCTTGTGGATAAATGCCTGATCGCTACACCCGCGATCAAGGACCCGATTTTTGCCTCCAGTCTCATTTACATGTGCGAGCACAATGAAAATGGCAGCATGGGGCTGGTGGTCAACCATGAAACCTCACAGGTTCTGGACGATATCTTCCAGCAACTGGATATCAGTTGCGAGGATGACGTCATTAAAAACCAGCCTGTTTTTATCGGTGGCCCGGTGCAGCTCGAGCAGGGTTTCGTGCTGCATTCCAGCGAGGGTCGATGGCAGAACAGCATCGAAGTCTCGTCCGGTATCAATCTAACCAGCTCATTAGACATACTCCAGGCAATCGCCAATGGAAAGGGCCCGCAGGATTACCTGGTAATTCTTGGATTTTCGGGCTGGGCCTCGGGTCAGCTCGAATCGGAGCTGCAACAAAATTCATGGCTGACATCCACCTGCAATCCTGACCTCCTGTTCCACGAAAAGCCAGAAGATAAATGGCAGGTCGCTTTCGACACACTGGGCTTCGATATCAATATGCTCTCGCCCGTGAGCGGGAATGCCTGATCAGTTAAAGACGGTCATGGGATTTGATTTTGGCACTGACTGGATCGGTGTCGCCATAGGACAGACCCTGACCCGGCAGGCCCGACCGCTCAAAGCGGTAAAAAACAACGACTGGAAAAGCATCAAACGACTCCTGGAAGACTGGCAACCTCAAAAACTGGTCGTCGGACTGCCGCTCAGCATGGTTGGACAGGATCAGGAGATGACTGCCAGCGCAAAACGTTTCGGTCGTCAGCTTGAGGGTCGTTTCGGAATTGATACCGCGATGGTTGACGAAAGACTGACGACCCGCGAGGCTTACCAGATAGCAATCGAGAATCAGAGCAACAAGACCAAACCGGAAATCGACAGCCTGGCCGCGGCGTTGATTACCGAGTCCTGGCTGCAAAACTATTCCGAGGACTGAGATTGTCACCCGGATATTACTGTTTTCACAATGGATTTATGCTATAAAGCCACCGCAATTAGTCAAGCGGAGCTCGCGTGTCCCTACCTTCAGTTGAATCGCTGATCGAAAAGCTGGCCCAGGCACTCACTCCCTATTTCACTTCCCAGTCCCAACCCGTCATTGTCGGCATCGAAACAGGCGGAGCCTGGATCGCCGAGCACCTGCAGAGACGCATTGCCCCGGAAGCCGAGTTCGGCCGACTTAATATTTCCTTCTACCGCGATGATTTTACCCGCACCGGACTGCATCCAACCGTACGGCCGTCGAGCCTGCCCACCAACATCGACGACAGGACGATCATCCTCGTTGACGATGTTCTGCAATCGGGTCGCACCGTGCGTGCTGCCATGAACGAATTGTTCGACTATGGACGCCCCAGGCGAATCGTACTCGCGATCCTGATCGATCGTGGCGAACGTGAAATACCCATACAGGCGGACGTGGTAGGCGATACCATCAAGCTCGATTCCGGCAGTCATATTAAGCTCGAGGGACCGGAACCCCTCAGGCTGGTCATAAAAACCCTGGAGAACCATGCCAAGTAACAATATCCAGTTCGACGACAATGGCAAGCTCCAACATTTTCTCAGCATCGAGGGTTTGAACCAGACCATACTGAACGAGATACTGGATACCGCCGATTCATTTACCTCGGTTACCGACCGCAACATCAAGAAAGTTCCAATACTGCGCGGAAAAACAGTCGCCAACCTGTTTTTCGAGGCGAGCACACGTACGCGATCGACCTTCGAACTCGCTGCCCAACGCCTGTCGGCGGACATTCTGAGCCTCAACCTCGACACCTCGGCAACGGTCAAGGGTGAGTCACTGCTCGATACACTGCAAAACCTGGAGGCCATGCAGATCGACATGTTTGTTATTCGTCACCAGGACAGCGGCAGCGCCCATTTTATTGCGCAACATGTGCGTCCAGGCGTATCGGTTCTCAATGCGGGTGACGGGCAGCATGAGCATCCAACCCAGGCGATGCTCGACATGTATACGATTCGTCACCACAAGCAGGATTTCAGCAACTTGCGTATCGCGATCGTCGGCGACATTTTGCATTCACGCGTGGCACGCTCGCAGATACACGCGCTAAACCTGCTCAATACCGCCGAAGTACGCGTCATTGCTCCCCGTACTCTCCTGCCGATGGATACCGAGTCCCTCGGAGTTTCGGTTTACGAGGATCTTGAACAGGGTCTCGACGGGGTCGATGTCATCATCATGCTGCGCCTGCAGAAGGAACGCATGCGCGGTGCCCTGCTCCCCAGCGAAAAGGAGTACTTCCGCAAGTTCGGCTTATCGCAGCAGCGCCTGGAACTTGCCAAACCCGATGCCATCGTCATGCACCCGGGACCGGCAAATCGCGGCATCGAAATTGAATCGAGCGTGATGGATGGCAACCAGTCGGTCATTCTGCAGCAGGTCAGCTTCGGAATCTCGGTACGCATGGCGGTCATGTCGATGATCGTCGGTCAATCCGGCCTGCAATCAGGTGACACATGAGCCTGAGAATTAACAATGGCCAGGTCGTCGATCCACTGGAAGCGACGGTACGCAAAACAGATCTCTTTTTGCGGGATGGAAAAATTGTCGGCATCGGTTCAGCACCAAAAGGCTTCAAGGCCAGGCAAACCATCGACGCCACCGATCACTGGATACTGCCTGGTCTGATCGATTGCCAGGCGCGTTTACGTGATCCCGGCGAACCGGAAAAAGCCAATATCGAGAGTGAAACAGAAGCCGCGATCAAAAACGGCATCACCAGCCTGTGTATTCCTCCCGACACGCAACCACCGATTGACAATTCGGCCACTGTCGAACTGATTCATCACCGCAACGAAATGTTCGGCCACCAGGCGCGCATATACCCGATTGGCGCAATAACTCGCGGTCTCGGCGGCGAACAGCTCAGCAACATGGCGAGCCTGCGTGCCAACGGCTGTATCGCGTTCAGCAATGCCAAGAGCCCGTTTGCCAGTAACCTAGTGCAACGTCGCGCCATGGATTATGCCGCGGGCCAGCAGTCCCTGGTTATTATTCAGCCGCTCGACCACGATCTACTGGGGAACGGTTGCGCACATGAAGGCGCCATCGCCACCCGACTCGGCTTGCCCGCGATTCCCGAAGCCGCAGAAACCGCTGCACTCGCAAAGGATATCGAACTGGTCGCACAAACCGGCGCGCGTACGCATATCGGACAGCTATCCTGTGCACGCTCGGTCGACATGGTTCGTCGCGCCAAGGCCAAGGGATTACCGATCACTGCCGACTGTGCAATCCATCAACTTTTCCTGACCGATCACGACATCGGAGATTTTGACAGCAACATGTTCACGATTCCGCCACTGCGCAGTCAGTCCGACCGCGATGCTTTGCGCGAGGGGATCGCCGACGGTACCATCGATTGCCTGTGTTCGGATCACCAGCCGCACGAGGTTGATGCCAAGCTAAAACCCTACCCTTCTGCCGAATCCGGAATCAGCGGGCTCGACACCTTGTTGGCATTGGCATTGCGCCTGGTCGAAGAAGATGTCGTTTCGCTGCCCGAAGTAGTCGCCAATTTGACTCTTAACCCTGCGCTCATTCTGGGCCTGCCCGGTGGCAGGATCGGCATCGACGAAGTCGCGGATCTGATTATCGTGAACCCGGGGTCGCACTGGATCTGCAGTGCCAGCAAGTTCATTTCCAAGGGCAAGAATACCGCGTTCGAGGGCTGGGATTTCAACGGCAGCGTGACCCACACCCTGGTCGACGGCGCCGTAGTTTACACCGCATAGTTAGTTCACAATCATCCCTGGGAGGTTTGGATTAACCTTCTTCGGAGGGGAGACTCAGTTCTTCCAGGTCGCCCTGCTGATTGAGGTTGTGGCGCGTATCCTGCGACTTGTGGTCACCGCCAAAATTGATCTTCCATTCGAGGTTGGTGCTCGAATCTGCATAGGCAAGCGCATTCTTGATCGTGATCGCATCGGACTTGTAGAGATCATAAAGCGATTGGTCGAAGGTCTGCATACCGGTGGTATCGCCTTTCTCCATAATCTCCTTGATCTCGTTGAAGTTACCCTCACGCAACAATTCTGAAATATAGGGTGTGTTCATCATGATCTCGACCGCGCAGGCCAGCTTGCCCTGCATGCCCGGCACCAGGCGTTGCGAGATGACGCACTTGAGGTTAAGTGACAAGTCCATCAGCAACTGTTCACGTGTATCGGTCGGGAACATGTTCATTATCCGGTCCATCGCCTGGTTCGAGTTTACCGCGTGCAGGGTGGTCAGCGCGAGATGCCCGGTATCGGCAAATTCGATCGCCGCCTTCATCGTCTCCCGGTCCCGTGCCTCACCGATCATGATAACTTCCGGAGCTTCACGCAGTGCCTCACGCAGCGCATTTTCGTAACTCAGGGTATCGATACCGACTTCGCGTTGCGAAACAACAGACTTCTTGTGACGGAAAACGAATTCGATCGGATCTTCGATTGTCAGAATATGTCCGCCAACTGATGAGTTGCGGTAATCCAGCATCGACGCAAGCGAGGTCGATTTACCCGAGCCGGTCGACCCTACTACCAGCACCAGGCCGGTCTGATTCATGATCACTTCCTTGAGCACCTGCGGCAGCCCGAGCTCATCGAGCGTTGGTATCTCCCACTTGATATAGCGGATAACCATCGACACTTCCGAACGCTGAATGAAAATATTGACCCGGAAACGACCCACGTCGTTGAGCGTGAAACCCAGGTTCAGTTCACGGCTGATCTCGAAATCACGGACCTGCTCGTCGTTGAGCAGGCTGTAAGCCAGTTTTTGTACTTGCCCACCTTGAAAGGCATTCTTGGCGATCGGGGCGGTATTACCCTGAGTTTTCATATTGGGCGGTGCACCAGTCACGAAATAGAGGTCGGACGCCTGTTTGTCCACCATGATTTTGAGATAAGGCTCGAGCAGGGCCGTGGTCGGTTCTCTCGCCATCAAATCATACCTCCCGCCTGCTCATCATCGGTTTCCTCGAGTTCAAATTCACGATGATCTTCAACCACCCCTGTCTTGCGTGCGGTATCACTTTCGAGCTTGATGCGCAGTCGAATATCATTCACCGAGTCGGCATTACGCAATGCATCTTCAAAGGTAATCTGCTCCGTCTCATAGAGTTCGAACAGCGCCTGGTCAAAGGTCTGCATACCCGCCTCGTTCGATTTTGCAATCAGGGATTTCATTTCGTGGACTTCGCCCTTGAAGATCATGTCAGCCATTAAAGGCGTGTTCAGCATAATCTCGATCGCGGGGATACGACCGACGCCATCAATCTTCGGGATCAGGCGCTGCGATACCAGCCCTTTCAGGTTCAACGATAAATCCATTAACAGCTGCATGCGGCGTTCGTCCGGGAAAAAGTTGATGATCCGGTCCAGCGCCTGGTTGGTGCTGTTAGCGTGCAGTGTTGAAAGGCAGAGATGCCCGGTCTCGGCGAAGGCGATCGCGTGATCCATGGCTTCGCGATCACGAATCTCGCCAATCAGAATCACATCCGGCGCCTGGCGCAAAGTATTCTTCAGCGCAATCGCGTAAGATTCGGTATCCACGCCAACCTCGCGCTGCGTGACCAGACAGTTTTGATGGTCATGCACGAATTCCACCGGATCTTCAATCGTGATGATATGGCCCTGCGAGTTGCGGTTGCGATAATCGACCATCGACGCAAGCGATGTTGACTTACCCGAACCGGTACCACCCACGAAAATTACCAGCCCACGCTTGGTCATGGCAATATCCTTCAATATCGGCGGCAGGTTTAAATCTTCAAAAGTTGGTATTTCAGAATTGATGATGCGCAGTACCATGCCCGAACTGCCACGCTGCACGAAGGCGTTGACACGAAAACGGGCCACGCCGGGTAACGCAATCGAGAAGTTGCACTCCTGGTTTTCTTCAAACTCTGAAACCTGCTTGTCGTTCATGATCGAACGCGCCAACATCTGCGTATGATTGGGCGAGAGGTTTTGCTTGGAAACCGCCATCACCTTGCCGTCGACTTTCATCGCCGGTGGTGATCCGGTAGTAATGAATAAATCCGAACCATCCTTGCTCACCATCATGCGGAGCAGGTCGTGCATAAAACTGATTGCTTTGTTACGGTCCATTGAAATCCTCTACGACTGCAAGCCGAGATTACAGGGCATCGGGGTTTGCTGCCTTACGCTGTGCTTCATCCTTGGCAACAACTCCCGACGCAAGCAAGGTTTTGAGGTTTTGATCCAGTGTCTGCATACCGACATTCTGGCCAGTCTGAATCGCCGAATACATTTGCGCAATCTTATCCTCTCGAATCAAGTTGCGAATCGCTGGCGTTCCAATCATGATTTCATGGGCGGCTATCCGACCACCACCGATTTTCTTCATCAGCGTTTGTGAAATTACCGCTTTCAAAGACTCCGACAGCATCGAGCGCACCATCGCTTTTTCAGCCGCCGGAAAAACATCAACAATACGGTCAATGGTCTTGGCCGCTGAACTGGTATGCAAGGTGCCAAAAACCAGGTGCCCCGTTTCAGCCGCTGAGAGTGCCAGTCGAATGGTTTCGAGGTCGCGCATCTCGCCCACCAGGATCGTATCCGGATCTTCTCGCAATGCCGAGCGCAAGGCTTCGTTAAAGCCGAGGGTATCACGGTGAACTTCACGCTGATTGACCAGGCATTTCTTGCTCTCGTGAACAAACTCGATAGGATCTTCCACGGTTAGAATATGGCCGTACTCGCTATCATTCTTGTAGTCGACCATTGCTGCCAGGGTGGTCGATTTCCCGGACCCGGTAGGTCCGGTTACCAGTACGATACCGCGAGGATATTCAGAAATTTCCTGAAATATCTTTGGCGCGCTCAAATCCTCCAGGCTCAGGATTTTGGACGGGATGGTACGAAACACACCACCCGATCCTCGATTATGATTAAAGGCATTGACGCGAAAGCGTGCCAGCCCCGGGATTTCGAATGAAAAATCTGTCTCCAGAAATTCTTCATAATCCTTGCGCTGCTTGTCACTCATGATGTCATAAATCATGTCGTGCACCTGCTTGTGATCCATCTCTGGGACATTGATTCGACGTATGTCGCCATCGACACGAATCATCGGTGGCAATCCCGCTGACAGATGTAAATCAGATGCGCCTTGCTTGACGCCAAAAGCCAGGAGTTGAGCAATATCCATGGAGTTTCCTTTATCGTATTACAGGTAGTATAGAATTCATGGCGGGTTTTGTTTTTCGCCCACCAGCAAACGGTTATAATCGATCCGCTCGCAACTAACTTGTGTTAACAGATGACTATAGCAAAACATATGAATAACATGGGAAAAAAACTAAATCAGGTTCGCGAGCAGATAGTACAGGCCGCAGTGGCCCACGACCGGGATCCAGAATCGATATTACTGCTCGCCGTCAGCAAGAAAAAGCCAGCCAGCGATATACGCCTTGCGTGGCAACTGGGACAACGGGATTTCGGTGAAAATTATCTGCAGGAGGCGCTGCAGAAAATGGAGGAACTGAAGGATCTCGACATTCAATGGCACTTCATAGGCGCTATCCAGTCCAATAAAACCCGTCACATAGCCGAAGAATTTCACTGGGCGCACTGTATTGATCGTGCCAAGATTGCCAAACGTCTCAGCGCACAACGTCCCGCAGACATGGCGCCACTCAACGTGTGCATTCAGGTCAATATCGATCACGAATCCAGCAAGGCAGGTATTGACCTTGCCGAGTTGCCGAGCCTGGCAATGCAGATTCACGAGTTACCCGGCATCAGCTTGAGGGGACTCATGGCAATTCCGGCACCACAAGCAACATTCGAATTGCAGCGCGTTGCCTTTGCCAACCTGTCCGCGGCCCTGACCTCGTTAAGGCAACAGGGGATTGACTGTGATACCTTGTCGATGGGCATGACACAGGATATGGAAGCTGCGATCGCAGAGGGATCAACACTAGTGAGAATTGGGACCGCTATTTTCGGGGAACGGGATTGAATCAGTCAATTTACTTTATTGGTGCAGGTAATATGGCAACCAGCCTGATCGGTGGGTTGATCGCGAACCAGCATGAAGCAATCCGGATAACCGCATGTGATATAAATCATGAACGACTGCAGGAACTGCAGGAGCGCTTCCAGATCAATACTTCGGATAACAACCTGGCCGCTGTGAGCACCGCCGACATCGTCATGCTTGCGGTCAAGCCACAGGTCATGCGCACGGTTTGCGAGAGCCTTTCCGGGTTAGCGTCAAATCCCGACCAACTGTTTATCAGCATCGCCGCAGGCGTGCCTGCAGAGGCGATCGATAACTGGCTCGGGGGTAACAGGGCCATCGTACGCTGCATGCCGAACACCCCGGCACTCGTGCAGCTTGGCGCGACGGGCCTCTATGCCAACGCGCGCGCGACTGAAGCCCATCAGCAGGCTGCCCGGCTCGTTATGCAGGCGGTTGGTATCAGTATCTGGGTCGATAAGGAATCCGATCTTGACGCGGTGACTGCCATATCCGGAAGCGGGCCTGCTTACTTTTTTTACTTTATCGAGCTGCTTGAAGCAGCCGGCGTGAAGCTGGGTTTACCGCAGAAAACTGCCGCGACTCTCGCGCGCCAGACCGCGTTAGGCGCCGCGACCATGGCCCGGGATGAAGACGTGGTCAAACTGCGCGCCCAGGTAACATCAAAAAAAGGCACCACGGAACAGGCCATAATCTCCTTTCAGCAGGATCAACTATACCAGCTGGTCGACAGGGCCACCGCGGCAGCACATCAACGCTCGCTGGAACTGGCGCACGAGTTAACCAAAGAGTAGGTAGCAGCGATATGGGTTCGGCTTATTTGACATCACCGTTAATGCTGATCATTAACACCTTGTTCGATTTATACATTTTGCTGGTGCTGTTGCGTTTTTTGTTGCAGATGTTACGCGCCGATTTTTATAACCCGGTCTCCCAGTTTATCGTCAAAGTGACGACACCACCGCTGCGGATATTACGTCGCATCATCCCGAGCGTTGCGGGACAGGATACCGCGTCTGTCGTGTTGTGCCTGGTATTGATTTATGCCAAGTTCCTGTTGATGCGCGCATTGTCGATCCCGGCGGTCCATATCGGTGGGATGATGGCACCGATTGAAGGCGTCAGCTATGCCGGCCTGCTGGTATTCTGCATCGCAGACCTGATTGCACTGGTACTGACCGTTTTTCTGGTCGCCGTCATAATCCAGGTCATTCTAAGCTGGATCAGCCCGGGTCAATACAATCCGATAATCGGACTCGTACACAAGCTGGCAGAACCAGTTCTCAAGCCAATCCGTAGATTAGTCCCACCGATCGGCGGGCTCGACCTGTCGCCCCTGTTTGGCACCCTGTTGATACTGGTCGCAAAAATGCTGATCGTGCCGCCAATTATAGTTCTCGGCAATTTCTAGCGATCGATACTGACCTCGGCCTTGTGCCGGGCCTGAATGAATTCACCGTGTGACAGGTAGAGCAATTCGGCAACCTGCCGTATCAGGTGCTCTTCGTAGTGATCCTTTTCGCCATCGGCATAGACCAGCTGCCACATCATTTCGACAATCCGCAGTTTCATGGCATGATCGTAGTGCTCGTTGAGTAAGCGGGTAACGTGCTGGATAGAAACCATGCGGTCAGCATCGTCCTCTGCTTTTTCCAGCAGCGCTTCCAGCTCCATTTCGGACAGGTTAAATTGCTGCTCCAGTAATTCGCGAAGCTTGAGTTTTTCCGAGGCATCAACGATGAAATCAGCACGCGTAACTTCGACCAGCAGTACCGCGGTCGCGACTTGCAGTGCGTGCTCAATGTCTTCCAGGCTGGTCTCGATACGCTCGATGGTCAGGAATTTGAGTAAAATTTTTCTCATAGCAATAATTGATTGCAAACACGATGGTTTTATGCAAAATCTATCACAAGAATTAATAAGTTTTATCTATATATGACGCTAACCGAACTTCGTTACATCGTCGCTGTATCTCAGAAGAATCATTTCGGGAAAGCTGCACAGGCCTGTTTCGTCAGTCAGCCTACCTTAAGTATCGCGATAAAGAAACTCGAGGAAGAACTGGATGTGCGCCTTTTTGAGCGCAGCTCAAAAAACGAAATCCGTATTACAGAAATTGGACAGCAGGTGATCAACCAGGCCTACATCGTGCTGCAGGAAGCGCAGATACTGATGGAGATTGCACAGCAGGGAAAGGATCCGTTATCGGGCCAGTTCAAGCTCGGCGTTATCTATACCATCGGTCCTTACCTGCTGCCCAGTCTGATTCCCAAGCTGCGCAAAACGGCGCCCAAGTTGAAACTCATCATTGAAGAAAATTTCACTGCGAATCTGTTGCAATCGCTCAAGCAGGGATCGCTGGACGCCATCATCATTTCTTACCCGTTCGATGAACCCGGGATCGAGACGGCGCCGCTTTACGACGAACCCTTTATCGTGGCGCTACCACCGAATCATGAATGGAAGGATCGTAACCAGATTCAACCGGGGGACCTGGCCTCGCAGGATTTAATGCTGCTTGGCGCGGGACATTGCTTCCGCGACCAGGTCATTAAAGCTTGCCCTGACTGCATGTCGGGTGACAGCGAGCTGACCCGCACTCTCGAGGGGGGGTCACTGGAAACCATGCGCCACATGGTAGCAGCTGGCACGGGTATCACCGTATTGCCGCGCAGTAGTATCTTGCACAATCGGAAAAACGAATCCCTGATCGAGGTCAAGCCGTTCGCGAAGCCCTCGCCCCACCGCACCGTGGCGGTCGCATGGCGCAAACACTATCCTCGAAAAGAGGCGATATTCACGATTCGCGATACGATCCAGACAAGCCCATTGGAAGGCGTTGACATTATCCAGTCGGTTGCGTGATCGAGGAATTACTGCGGCAGGACCGCGAGCTCAAGCGCGCCAGGATAATTAGTGAAACCGCCAAAATTCCGTGGCTGGAATTGCAGCGCTTTTTTGCAGCCGGCAAAGTCATGCTGGTTACCCCCGAACTCGATCTGGTTGACGTTGCTTTCGCATTACAGGAGGACGATATCGAACAGGTGAAGATCTGGACCGAAGCCCTGCAGGTTTTTCCAGTGACTGATGAAGATGCCGGGAACTGGGTGGCCAGTGACGCCTCGCTGTGGGCCGTGGTCGTCAAGCCCTGGGTGCTGGTACAGGTAATCAGCAAGGAATCCTGAGACAGGCGGTTTAAAGAAAGGATTTACATACCCCCGACAGCTCGCGACAGATACTATGGTAGCGGTTCGTTTCTGTAGTAGAATTGCGAGCCAGTTTTTAGGCTAAACCGACATGTCCCGAGTCACCGTTTACAGCACCGCCAACTGTCCGTATTGTACCAATGTCAAGACCTTGCTCGACAAATGGAAGATTGCGTTTGACGAGGTTCGTATCGACGAAGACCAGGCAGCTATGAAACAATTCGCTGAACAGACCGGGGGCGCACGCACGGTGCCACAGATTATTATCGATGGTGAATCCATCGGCGGTTTTACCGAGCTCACCGAGCTGCATATGGATGGTGAGCTTGACGCGTTAATGCAGTCGGACTAGTTTGTCACCATGACGAAGACAATAAAATCTACTTTTCGCATCCAGTTTCATAACAACAACAAGATTTATGAGCTCTATGCGCATGAAGTCGGCCAGTCGCACATGGCGGGCTTTATCGAGATTGGAGAAATCATATTTGGCGAGCATTCCAAGCTCCTGATTGATCCCGCCGAAGAGAAGCTCAAGCATGAATTTGGCAACGTGAAGCATACCTATGTGCCGCATTTCGCGGTGATTCGCATCGATGAAGTTGAAAGCAGCGGCAAGAACCGCATCCTGGACAATGACGGTTCAACGGTAACCAACTTCCCGGGGCAAGCAACTATTCCACAGAAAACCTAGGCAGGCACTGCCACCGGCAGCCATGCGTATTTCCGTCGTTATTCCGAGCTACAATCGCAGGCCTACGCTTGCGCGGGCACTGCAATCGGTTTTTGATCAGACCTCGACGGTTGACGAGGTTATCCTCGTCGATGATGGTTCGACCGATGGTAGTAGCGATATGGTCGATCAACAGTTCCACCAGGTTAAAATTCTTCGCCAGCCGAATCGCGGCGTCAGCGCGGCCCGCAATCGCGGTATCGTTGCCGCGCAGTTCGAATGGATCGCCTTGCTGGACTCCGACGATAGCTGGATGCCGCAAAAAATTGAGCAAGTGCGGAAAGCCTGGCAGCAGCAGCCGGAGTTCGTGCTGTATCACTCGGATGAAATCTGGATCCGCCGCGGGATTCGCGTCAACCCGAAGCACAAGCACCGTAAGAGCGGGGGCTGGATCTTCGAGAACTGCCTGCCCCTGTGTGCGATATCACCCTCGGCTTCGGTGATCAGCAAAACAGCGCTGCAATCCGTTGGCATGTTTGACGAAAATCTGCCGGCCTGCGAGGACTATGATCTATGGCTGCGATTGTGTCACCAATATCCCGTCAACTACATCGACAAGGCGCTAATCACCAAGTACGGGGGGCACCAGGACCAGCTTTCAAGGCAACACCCTGCCATGGATCGTTTTCGTATTCGCGCACTGTACCGACTGCTGAAAACATCGGCACTGCAGCCGGAGTATTTCTGCGCTGCCGAGGCGACTTTGCTAGGCAAACTGGATATCCTGATCAAGGGCGCAGTCAAGCATCGCAACCGGACCCTTATCGAGGAGTTTGTTACGCTGCGTGATAGCTGGTGTCGGGAACGGGTGATGCAATGCTAATCTGGGTCTGCGCATTGCACTGCGAAGCCAAGCCGATCATCGATTATTACCGCTTGAAAAAATCGCACGATGACAACGCCTTCGAACTTTATCGTGGCGACAACACGCTTTGCATCGTCAGCGGCATCGGCAAGATCGCAAGCGCCGCCGCCTGCGCGTGGATTGCGGCCAGGCATCACGACGAAGCCTCGAACGCGTGGATCAACCTGGGCATCGCCGGTAGTGGAAAACACCCGATCGGTTCAGCATTTTCGCTTAACCAGGTAATCGATGCCGACAGTGGACAGCGTTATTACCCCGTCGCCTGCGGTCGCCCGGTGTTACCGGGCAGCCCGTGCCTGACGCTGAGTCAACCCGGCGACAATTACCAGCACGAAACCCTGTTTGATATGGAAGCCAGCGGTTTCATGTATAGTGCATTGCGCTTCAGCAGCGCCGAGTTGACACAATGCATCAAGATTGTCAGTGACAATCAGCATCAAAAAACCGGCAAAAACCGACAGCAGGTAAGTGACTTAATCCATCAGAATATCGAGTCAATCACCCAACAGGCAGGCAACCTGGTTGCGCTCAACGCTGAAGTTGCTGAACTCGCAATTACCACCGAATCCTGGCAACAGCTAAAAGCGATGACCCATTTCAGTCAGACCCAGAAGAACCGGCTACGTGTGCTATGGCGCTACCTGATGAATCGGAATATGAGCTCGGAAACAATATTTCAGGAACTTCAGGGCTATCGCTCCGCTTCAGCCATCATCAACGCCCTGGAACAGCTTGGCTACCAGGATAGTGATGGGCTTTGACGATGGTGAGCAGCATCTATATTGAGTCCGAAGTTCGCGACCATCCCAGGACCCGGAAAATACTCGAACGCATGCGCAACTTGCCCATTGTTGAAATCGAACAGTATGGCGAGGTTTTCAATCCGCGCGCGCAGAACTTTCGCCTGCAGAAAAAAAATCCCGCCCTCATAATCGCACGCAAAAACAAGGGTCACGTGCTGGCGGCACCGGAAGGCTATGGACTCGGCGGCCCCCACAATTATTATTTTTCGCATATGCTGAACTGTATCTACGATTGCCGATACTGTTTTCTGCAAGGCATGTACCAGTCCGCGCATCAGATACTGTTTATCAACTACGAAGACTTTGGCGAGCAGATCAGGCAGGTTACCGCAAATCATCCGGGACAAACGGTGTGGTTTTTCTCGGGATACGATTGCGACAGCCTCGCGAATGAACCGATGACGCGCTTCACCGAGTATTTCCTGCCCCTGGTGACGTCGATTGACAACGCATGGATGGAACTGCGCACCAAAAGTACCCAGGTTCGATCGATGCTTAAACTCGATCCCTGCGAGCGCATCGTGACGGCATTTAGTTTCACCGACCACATCAGTCACCAGAAGCTCGAGCATGGCGTACCCTCGATTGCGAAGCGTGTCGACGCCATACGGAAGCTGGTCGACGCCGGATGGGCGGTCGGTTTGCGTTTTGATCCCGTTGTTTATCACCGGGACTATCAGCCGGCGTTCGTCAGGCTGCTGGACGAGATTTTTACCAGCGTCGATCCACAGAAACTACACTCGGTCAGTCTCGGCAGTTTCCGTCTGACCCGTGATCATTTCCGCAGGATTGCGCGGCTTTACCCGGAAGAGCCCCTGTTTGCACAGGACACAACTCTCGGCAATGGTATTATCAGTTATCCACATGAGCGCGAGCGGGAAATGATCGAGTATTGCGAGCTCCAGTTATTGAAACATATTCCTCGCCAAACCTATCACCCTTGCGAGTGGCATGGCTGATTCCGGAACCGCGTTAATCACAGGTGCCAGTTCCGGTATCGGGCTCGCGACCGCAGACCTGCTGCTGAGCCAGGGGTACCAGGTTATCGGCCTGAGTCGACAGGGCCCGGTGGCCGAGCTCGAACACGACAAATTCAGCTCCGTGGCGCTCGATCTTGGCGATCTCGAACGCCTGGACGCAAAGATAAAGGAAGTGCTCAATGCCGGCGAAATCGACTGTTTTATTCATGCTGCCGGACAGGGCCATTTTGGATCTATCGAACAATTTTCAATCGCGCAAATAGAAACTTTGATTCGCGTGAACCTGACCAGTGCTATGGTGGTATGCCGCAGCCTGGTGCCCGCTCTTCGGCGGCGAGGCAGGGGGCGTCTTATATTTATAGGCTCTGAATCAGCACTTACGGCAGGCAGCAAGGGGGCGCTCTACTGCGCCAGCAAGTATGGCCTGCGCGGCTTTTGTCAGTCTCTACGCGAGGATTGCGGTAGTGACGGCATCCAGGTTAGCCTGGTTAATCCCGGTATGGTGCGCAGCCCTTTCTTCGATGACCTGTCGTTCGAGCCGGGGCCGGAACCTGAAAACGCGATCACGGTGAACGACGTCGCCGCAGTGATCTTGCAGATTTTGCAATCCAGCGAAGACATCGTCTTCGATGAAGTCAATCTTTCGCCCCGTGTGAAATCGATCAATTTCGGCAAGCGTTCCTGATCAACCGTCGTTTATCCAACCTTTTTTGAATCGGGGCTATCGAGTTGCTCGAGCAAGGTCTGGATCGCAACCGGTTTGCCGACAGTGTAACCCTGGATGT
This sequence comes from Gammaproteobacteria bacterium, assembly GCA_029862005.1. Lineage (NCBI taxonomy): Bacteria > Pseudomonadati > Pseudomonadota > Gammaproteobacteria > Gammaproteobacteria bacterium. Next base: position 128,508 of record JAOTYD010000004.1, read on the forward strand.
AGTCGACATTTGCCTCACGCAGCTTGTCGAACATCGTATCAGACTCGACGAACTCAGCGATCACTTCCATATCCAGCGCGTGCCCTACCTCGGTCATCGAGCGCACGAAAACGAAACTCTTGTCGTCTTCAAGAATATCGCGCACGAACTCGCCGTCAATTTTCAAATAATCCACCGGGAACTGCTTGAGATAGCTGAACGAGGATAGCCCGGTACCAAAATCGTCGAGCGAAAACTTGGCGCCGAGTTGTTTAATCGAATTAATGAATTCCACCGAGCGCTCGACATTATCCACGACCGCGGTTTCGGTAATTTCAAAACACAACGAAGTCTTATCGATACTACTTTCGACCAGGCTTTCATGCAGGAAATTATGAAAAGTCTGGGAACCGATGCTGCGCCCCGAAAGATTCACGGAAAACATCACGTCGCCAATCTTTTCCTGGTGCTCTTCCAGCCACGCAATAACGCTGCCCACGACCCAGCTGTCGATGCGCTCGATCAGGTTGTAGCGTTCGGCCGGTGGCAGAAAGTCATTGGGAGAGATAATAGTGCCATCGGAGCTACGGTAGCGAATCAAGACTTCGTAGTGGGTACGCTTTTCATTCTTATCGATGGATACAATCGGCTGCACGTAAAGGCAAAAGCGATCATCGGAAAAACCCTCCATGATGCCCGAGACCCATTCCATGGAAACCTGTTGTGCCATCACCTTTTCATCGTTTTCATCGATGAAGTGGTATTGGTTGCCACCATTTTGCTTGGCCAGGAAACAGGCAGTTGTGACTTTCGAGTAGGACTCCGCGTATTCATCACTCATCCGTCCAAAGGCCATGACACCGATACTTGCAGTCACCTTGTATTCCTGGTCATTCCAGATAAAACCCGAATGCTGAATTTCGATAATAATTTTCTGAATGGTCTGCAGTGCACGTTCCATCTCGAAGAAGGGCATGATAATGCCGAATTCATCACCACTTAGACGCGCCACGATATCCGATTTGCGCACATGCTTTTTTATCATGGTACTGATCTGTTTCAACAATAAATCCCCGGCCGCACTGCCGCAGGTTTCGTTGACGATCCTGAACTGATCGACATCAAGGTAAGCGAGAACATGTTGAACGGTCGTATTACTGTCCTCGGTCACGAGGCCCTCAAATTTCTGTTCGAATGCGGTGCGATTGAGAAACGCGGTGAGCTGATCGTGGCTACCCTCGTAATTAAGCTTACGGCGTAACTTACGGTCCTCCGAAACATCCTTCAGAATAATAACGTAACCAACGTCCTCGGCCTCCATATCGATCATCGGTGATGCCGAAAATTCCAGTTCCACGATATTGCGGTCAGGATCGTAAAAAAACATCGAGCTGATCGAGAGTTTACGACTCAGCAGCTGTGTCAGATCGACGATGCGCGTGGTTTGTCGATTCGCATACAGGATAAGGATCTCGTGAATCGGGGTATCGATCAATTCAGCTTGATTGTCGCCAAACAGCTTTTCAGCACTCGGGTTAACCAGTTTTATACGGTCCTTGGAATCGATAACGATGACCGGGTTGGTAATGGAATCGAGCGTCGTGGAGATGAAGTCTTTTTCCGATCGCAGCTTTTCCTCGATTTGTCGCCGCGATATGGTTTCCATCTCGAGGCCCTCCACCATTTCGTTATAAGCGACGACCAGGTCTTTTAATTCTCTCGGCAGCTTTTCTTCGCTTATCGATGCATACTTACCCGTCAATAAGGCGCCGACCGAATTCCGCAACTTGTTCATCGGCATGAAGGCGCGATTCAATAAAATCAGCACCAACACCAGCGCCGAGACGGTCGCAATTGTGGTTATGAAGAAAAAACTGGTTTCGGTTTTGCTCAGTCGGTCAATTATGGGTTGCTGGTCTACTGCCGCACTGATGGTCGCGCCCAGAAATGCATCATCGCCGTAAAGCCTGTAACTCGGATATATATGAGTACCTGCTGCAAGGTCGACCCAGCGCTCCGACTGGTAGAGCCTTCCGCCAGTGCCGTGGATTATTTTTAAAGGCACCCCGGTGCTGCGCTCCACTCGCTTCAATCCCTCGATTGCATAGGCCACTGTATGCAGGTAGGCCACTGGTTCCGGAATGCCGACCGGTACCAGCACCTCACTGAAAAGCTGATTGCCGAAGTTGCACAGTGAATACTTCGGTGTTACCAGCGGGATTGGCGATCCGCCGATTGGCCGTAACATCGTGGGACAACCGGCGTAACCGTTCTGACCTTCATCGGTCCTGTGCGCAAGGATATTCCCTGACAGATCACGTACAATAATGGCTTTCAGGTTGAAGGCGCCCCCGGATGACTGATAACGGGTATAAGTTTCCTCTAGCCAGGCTTCCGTCATCGCAGTATCAAGACGCTCCAGCGCTTCTCTGAACGGCGCCTCGGCTTGCAGTTTCAGCGCATACGCTTCCTGATCATCGTAAAGCTGCTGGATGGCTTCACTGCTTTCGTACTCGAGCAGTGACTGAATTGATTCAATCTGGGCCTCGATCGCCTGATTGCGATACACGTGCGTGCTGTATATCGCCAGACCATAAGCAAGTGCACCCAGCCAAAGCAACGCGAAGCCGATGATGAATTTAAAACTGTAGATACGCGATAGCAAGATTCTATCCAATCAGGGACGGACAACCCTTATCCTGCCATTCGCCGCGTCCACCCCGAAACCAGGTAAAAGTTTCAGAGTCGATCGCCATTGCAAGCGATTGCAACTGGGGATTTTCAATAGGAGATGGTTTGTCGGCTGCAGGCAGCGCCAGGAGTAAGATTGAAAAGGCCGCCGTCAAAACTTCAGCCAACCCCGCTGCCAGGGATCGGCAAACGTCTATTTTCGTCATAGCAAGAGCCAGGTTAGCTGGATTTAGATCTAGTTATAATAGTTCAATAATTATAATTATCCTGTGGTTGGGCGATCTTTTTAAATAATCTTCTAACAGGTTACTCCGGTCCCACCGAGGCCACAGTAGCCCGCCGGATTCTTTTCGAGATACTGCTGATGATATTCCTCGGCATAATAGAACGGTCCGGCCGGCAGTATTTCGGTGGTTATCGCCGAGTGTCCCACGGCATGAAGCTTTTGCTGGTATTGCTCCAGGCTTTGCTGCGCGGCCTCGCACTGGTTGTCATGAAGATAGTAAATTCCTGACCGATACTGGGTTCCCATGTCGTTGCCCTGTCTCATACCCTGGGTTGGATCATGTGACTCCCAGAAAGTCTTTAGCAGACTGGAAAAGTCGATTTGCGCCGGATAATAAACCACCAGAACCACCTCGTTATGTCCTGTCATGCCGGTGCAGACTTCCTGGTATGTTGGATTCGGAGTATGGCCCGCGGCATAGCCGACCGCCGTTGTGTACACCCCGGGAAGGGTCCAGAACTTGCGTTCGGCACCCCAGAAACAACCCATCCCTAGAATGACCTGTTCGCAATCTTCGGGGAACGGCTCCACCATCGAGGTTCCAAGAACAACATGGATTGGATCAAATTGCATTACTTCGTTACGCCCGGGCAGGGCCTGTTCGGCTGAAGGGATTGTAGTCGGTCTACCAAACATGTGGGTCTCCTGATTATTTTGTACCAGCGGCGTACAGTCAGACGCCGACAGCGAGGTTTAGTTCGATCCAGGCAGGCGCATGATCTGAAGGTTTTTCCATGCCCCGGATATCGTAGTCTATCCCGGCATCAACCACAGACGATTTAAGTTGTTCCGAAACCAGCAAATGATCGATGCGCAGACCACGTTTTGGCTCTCGCTCGAATCCTCGACTGCGATAATCGAACCAGCTGAAAAGATCATCGGTTTGCGCATGACACAAGCGAAAGCCATCATGTAAGCCAAGTGACTCGAGGCGCTGGAACCACTCGCGTTCCTCGGGCAGAAAACTGGTTTTACCTGTCTTCAGCCAGCGTTTGGCATTATCTTCGCCAATACCGATATCGCTATCCTGCGGCGCTATATTGTAGTCGCCCATCAGGATCAACGGGGTCCGCATCATATCGTAGGCACCCAGAAAATCAGTCAGGTCCCGATAATAGCGTTGCTTTGCCGGAAACTTGACCGGGTGATCGCGGCTCTCGCCCTGCGGAAAATAGCCATTGAAAACCATCAGCGGATCCCCGTTCATTTCGAATTCGCCACCGATAAATCGTTTTTGCGCATCCTCCGGATCTCCCGGGAATCCATAGCAGGCATTACTACAGGGAAGGCGCGACATCAACGCGACCCCATAGTGGGTTTTCTGCCCGGCATATATAACCTGGTAGCCCATCCCGGTGATCGCATCCAATGGAAATTCCTGATCCTGCACCTTGGTTTCCTGCAAACCAATAAATTCCGGAGCATGTTTGTCGATCACGCTCTGCAGTTGATGCAGGCGCTGGCGCAGGCTGTTAACGTTAAACGAGACTATCTTCATGCCGGGATTCATCCTCAAAACTTTGTATAAACTGAGCCAGCGACTCCTCTCCCATGTGCGATTCGAGCGCCTGTTCGAGCCCTCTCAGGTAGTTTGAAACCTCTGCATCGCTTTGGCAGATATCGTTGTGGCCATTATCTTCAGCTTTACGTGCACTTTGCAGAATATCGACAAGCTTGATTTGCCGCAACGAGGAACCCGGCAGATATAACGGTGGATCCTGTGCTGACCGCTGAACCAGACCATCGTGTTGCAAGGCATCCAGCATTCGCTTGAGCGCCGCTACCGGCACTCGCTGGTTACTGGCAAGATTTTCAAGACTGGGGACTAGTGCGGATCGCTGATCATGCGCGCGGGCTATGTTTACCATCGCCTGCAGCGCCAATTGTTCACGTAAACGGCCACTCAGATGGAAATCGATCCGTTTTTGCTGCAGCTGTTCAGAGTTCTGATGGTAAAACGAGATACTGGCTCCGATCAGTAAAATGATCCAGCTCAGGTAAAGCCAGATCATAAACATAAGCAGGATAGCGAAGCCGGAATAAATCGCAGTGTAACTGGTAGAGCCGCCGACAAATGAAGCAAAAAGAATACCGGTGGTTTGCCATAGGGCTCCGGCGATTACAGCACCGTAGAGTGCTGAGCCGAATTTTACGCGGGTATTCGGCACCAGCAGGTAAACAAAGGTAAACGCGGCGATGGCCAGTACGTAGGGCAGCAGTTTTCCAAACAGCCGCAGCAGCTCATTCATATAGGGTAGCGTGTTCAGAAATTCAACAATCTGGTTGCTGCTGAGCGAAGCGGTGATACCGACCGCCGAAAATATCAGAACCGGGCCTACCATGATGACACTGAGGTAGTCACTGAAACGCTGAACCAGATTGCGACCCTGCTGCAACCGCCAGGTGTAGTTAAACGCCGATTCGATTTTTTGAATCAGGGAGATAGACGTATAGATCAGCAATCCTACGCCCACCGCGCCGAGCACGCCGATTTTCATATTGTCAACAAAGCCGACGATTCGGGCGCTGATCTCAATGCTCTGCTCGCCGAGTGGCGCCAGCAGGCTCACCAGTGTCGGCTCCAGCTGGTCGTGGACCCCGAATCCTTTCAGTACCGAGATACTGACGGCAAGCAGGGGCACCATGGCTAACAGCGTGGTGTAGACCAGGCTCATCGCGCGCAGCGTAATCATGCCATCCTTCAGGTCGCGCCCGACCATCGTCAGTATTTGCAGTAAATGTCGCCATGGCGAGCGAACCCTGCTGGCGTCGCAGGCGTTATAGCTCCAGATATACTGGTTTAGCTGTTCGAGCATCAGACCAGCCTAGCCCGTAAAGGCCTCTTTTGATTTCAGGTACTCGATTTCGGCCCCGGTGCTGTCCCTGCCGAGGGCAGCGTTGCGGTGCGGGAAACGTCCATATTTTTCGATGATCGCATGGTGATGACGCGCAAAGCGAAGGTTCGATTCGAGCCCGGGCTGATCAAACAGCCGCAGTGCCAACACCTGGTCGTCGAGGACTTCGCTATGCATATACGGCATATACAGGAATGACTGTTGTTCCGCTGACAGTGTCTTGTCAAAACCCCGCTCGATAGCGCTCGCGGCGACTTCGCGTGACCTGGCTTCACCGGAAAAGCTTTGCGCCGTGCCGCGGAACATGTTCAGTGGAAACTGGTCCAGAACGATCACCAGCGCCAGGCAACCCTGCGCGGTTTGCATCCAGTGATCAAGCTCACCGCGGCTTGCCCGTTCCCAGGTATCCTGGTAACGCGCGGTCAACTCCCGATCAAATTCTGGCGTCGACTTGAACCAGAGTTTTCGCGTTTCGTCTGAAAACCAGAAATCGATTACTTGTTGTGGCATCAAATCCTCGCTCGGCAAGCCATGTTAGCAGTCTTTTAACAGGGCATCGACCAGCCCTCGCAGTCGCTGTTGCAAAGACTTACGCCCTTCTGCGCCTGACTCTCGTTCCAGCAGCTCCCAGTTGCGGTTCTGGATCGCTTTTTCAACGAGCAAACTATCTGATTGCCCCGCTGAACGCGCTAGTTCTTGCATGACCCACTTTTGCAGGCTCGCGAAACACAGTTCAAATCCCTTGTTGCCCCGGGCGAAGGCTTCGACTTCGAGTTGTTCCAGCGCGCTGATCGAAGTCTGAAACCCGGAAAAACGCAACAGCGATACGACCTGGTCGGCATCCAGTGTTTGCAGAAACTGGGTCATCCAGGTCGGCAGCTGCCGCTCTATACGTTGCTGCAACAACTCGATTTCGGCAACGATTTGCGGCGCGATCGATCGCAGCACTACGATCGATTGATCTCCGCTGGATTTACCCCGGGCGTAGCTGACATGGACCAGCGAAAATCCGGCTTGCTGCCAGAAACCTGTCGTTTCCGGGTCGAGTGCAAAACTGGCACCGAGATAATCCATCGAATTCTGCCGGCCATACTGCAGTGATTCATCCAGAAGCCGCGTCCCGATACCCAGACGCCGATGTGTTTCCGCCACCGCGATGCGTTGCACGCGTACCCCACGGTAGCTGGCGAAATCCTTCAAACCCGCCTGGACCGTCAACATCTGCGCCAGCAGATGACCCCGCGGTCGGCGTCGTCCGAGAAAAACCTCCCGACACAAATCCGCGTCGAGGCCACCCTCGATATTTAACAACACGGCGCCGACAACGACGTCCCCCTGGCGCGCAACCAAGACTACCAGGTCAGGATTCTCCATCAACATGCGTAAATCTGAAGGCCGTGTGCGGTAGTGTGCCATATTCAACAATCCGTAAACCTGCCGCAGCGTCGACCAATCAGCTGGATTCCCCGGATCTTCCAGCAGTCCCAACTCACAGGCGCTCGCATCCGCAACCGGGACAGACTGTTTGAACGAACCTGGCTTCAACATCAAGATGCGATTGAGCCAGGCTTCCAGTTGATCGTCCTGGCACCAGCGCACCGGTTTTTCGAGGCTAAGTTGCATCAGCTTCTGTGAGTCCAGTGCCCTAACGAAACGCAGCATAAAACCCTGCCCGGTCCCCTCGTATCCACCACTGGTGGTTGCCATTACCAGTCTCGGGTAGAGCCTGGCCAGCTGGCGTAACATCGGCAGCGGGATCATCGCTGCCTCGTCGATCACCAGCAGGTCGGCTCCGAGGCCAACCTGCATGAGCCGATCGGGTGCCCTGAACTCGGCATCCGGCACCAGCTGAAGCAACTGCGCGCAAGTCTGTTTCGAGTTTGCCGTTACCAGTACCCGGCAAGCTGGCTGCAAGCGCTCGACCAGAAGCCCCAGGCAGGTACTTTTGCCGCGACCGCGCTCGGCACTGATCAGCACAATACCGCTCTGGCCTCCCGCAATCCATTGCTCGATGCGCCGCAGGCAATCAACTTGACCGGCAGTTTTTCCATGCTCGATTGGTGTTTGCCGCAATGCCGCCAGGACCGGGAATGAAGTGCTCGCAGCAAAGTCAAACTCGGGCGTCACCAGGATTCCTATATCTTCATCCTGTTGCAGCAAGCCAAAAAAATAGTCGGCAAAACGGGCCTGCAGCGACCGGGTCTCACCCTGCCAGCAGGCATAGCGGTCAGAACTCAGGTCCCAGTCCTTGACCGGCGGGGACAGCAACAGTAAAACGCCGCCCGCACGCACCAGCCCGGCGACAATACATAAAACGTCGGGATTAAAGCCGTTAAACAGATCCAGAGCCACGAGCCGGGCTTCACTGCCGAGACAGGCATCGGCCTTGCCGAATGGAATCGCGGTCGCCGTAATTTTACGATCGGACACCAGCAGCAACGACTCATCCAGCATAATCAACTGCTGCAATTGCTCGTCACACCAGGATTCTGATCCCTGCAGTGCAACCAGCTGACGCTGCCGGCTGAGCTGCAGGTGATCTAGCAAGGAGGTCATCCATCGGTTTATATCGTTTGCCGGCATCAAGATTTTTGTGTTAAAAAAAGCGTCTCATTATAGGTGAGTAACAAATCATGACAAAAGATCAGCAAACCGAGGCTGAAGCAGCCGCATTCCGTTCCCTGGTAGCCCATCTGCAACAGCGCAGCGACGTGCAAAACATCGATCTGATGAACCTCGCCGGCTTTTGTCGTAACTGCCTGTCCAAGTGGTACTCCGCGGCCGCCAAACAAATCGAGCCCGACTTTGACTACGCGAGCGCCCAGAAATACGTCTACGGTATGAGTATCGAAGACTGGAAGCGCGACTACCAGACCGGTGCGAGTGATGAACAAATGCGGCGCTTCCAAGAGACCAGCCCGTTACACGCAAAAATTAGCGGATACTAGGCACCGGACGAATTGCTTACACAGGGATTGCAATCCCCCGCGGACGCAGATTACCGCAGTTCGCGTCGCAGTATTTTTCCGACGTTGGTTTTCGGTAGTTCGTCCCTGAATTCTATTATTTTAGGCACCTTGTATCCGGTTAGATTCTCGCGGCAATGCGCAATGACCGATGCCTCGTCGAGCGCTGGATCCTTTTTAACAATTACCGCCTTGACTACCTCGCCGCTATCCTTGTCGGGTTGACCGATAACACCCACCTCGAGCACACCATCATGAGCAGCGATTACAGCTTCGATTTCGTTCGGGTAAACATTGAAAGCGGACACAAGAATCATATCCTTGAGGCGATCGACAATGCGGAAGAATCCCTGTTCATCCATTGTTGCGACGTCGCCGGTCTTTAACCAGCCATCACTGGAGATCACGTTGTCGGTTTCCTCAGGTCGCTGCCAGTAACCCTGCATAACCTGTGGACCACGCACGCACAGTTCCCCGGCCTCTCCCTGGGGCAGAATATTTCCATCGTCATCCTGCACTGAAACTTCGGTAGAGGGCACCGGTAATCCGATGCTGCCATTGTATTCCATCAGGGTTAACGGATTTATGCATACCGCTGGCGAGGTTTCGGTCAATCCATAGGCCTCTAGTAACGGGGCGCCCGTCAGTTTCTTCCAGCGTTCGGCTACCGGTTGCTGTACTGCCATACCACCACCGAGCGTAAGTTTTAAATTTGAAAAATCAATGGCTTCGAATCCGGGCGTATTCATGAGGCCGTTGAACAGCGTATTCACGCCGGTGATTGCGGTAAATCTGAGGCCCGCTAGTTCCTTGACAAAGCCCGGCATGTCGCGCGGATTGGTTATCAGGTAATTGAGCGCACCGACTTTCATAAAGGTCAGGCAGTTAGCGGTTAGCGAGAATATGTGATACAGCGGAAGCGCGGTAATAATGACTTCCTGCCCTTCCTCGACCGTATCTGCCAGCCAAGCCGAGGCCTGCTGCATGTTTGCAATCATATTGCCATGCGAGAGCATGGCACCCTTGGCCACCCCGGTGGTGCCGCCGGTATACTGCAGAAATGCAAGATCATCATGATTGCAGGCTACCGCCTTGTGCGGCTGGACTGACCCGCGCTGCAGTGCCTGCTTGAAGGTCACGCGTTGCGGCAGCGAAAATGGGGGTACCATTTTTTTCACGTACCTGACTACCAGGTTCACGATCAGTGATTTCGGGAAATGCAGCATATCGCCAAGCTGGGTGGTAATAACATGCTGAATCGGTGTTTCGTTGATGACTTCTTCCAGCGTGTGGCAAAAGTTTTCCATTACGATAATGGCCCTGGCGCCGGAATCCAATAACTGGTGCTCGAGTTCTCGCGGTGTGTACAGGGGATTCGTGTTAACGACGGTGTACCCGGCCCGCAACGTCGCGAATATTGCGATCGGGTTCTGCAGCACGTTGGGCATCATGATCGCTACCCGATCGCCCTTTTCCAGGCCGGGCAGACTCTGCAAGTAACTCGCGAGCTGGTCGGTATACCGATCCATCTCTTTGTAGGTCAGGGTCGTTCCAAGATTGGAAAAGCAGGGCTTGTCGCCGAATTGTTTGATCGCCTGTTCAAACACGTCGGTAACCGACGCATAGGCATTGATATCAATTTCTTCCGGAACCCCGGGAGGATAACTTTTTAACCAGACTTTCTCCACTTGCACACCCCCAAACTGGCAACGGTATTGTTTTATTGTGGCGGGTACGGATTCTTGGTCAATCCCCTGGTCCGCTGTTACTAAGCTGCAGGTTTCTTTTTTACAGTCTTTTTCGTAGCTTTTTTCTTCGGTGCACTGGTCGTGCGTTTTTTCGGGGCCGCCTTTTTAGTTGCAGCCATTTTATTTCTCATCTCGTCAGACGTAAAGTCATCAACCGCGACCACCTTAGCCGTCGCTGCTCTCGCTTGCAGCAGTATATCAGCTTCTTCGTCCGTAACCTGTTGCGATTTTTTCAACCGGTTCACCCATTGCTGGTAATCTTCAAGCCCATGCTGCTCCACCTCGTCGTGGCGCAAGCGTCGTTCTATGGGTTCGGCTTTTATGACTTTGTGCAGCGCATCCTCCAGACAACCCGTCAGGTCGTCAGGATCATCGGTACTGTATATACCATCGGTTAATCGATCGCGTGCCTCTCCCGGCCGGATAAGCAGCGCCGCGACGCGGTGACTGAGCGAGTCATTGGGCTGGCGCAAATTGAGCCCCAGCGGAAATATGCTATGACGCACCAGCACGCCCAGCCACTTGATCGGAAAATTACGCAAAATCTCGTCGAGTGCCATTTGCACCTGGTACAGACAGTACTTGGTCGACCATTCGACCAGTGGTAAGTCACTTCGCGGTTGACCATCGGCATCAAATTTTTTCAACACGGCCGAGGCGTAAAACATGTAGCCCAGTGAATCGGCAAATCGACCGGACAGCATTTCCTTGCGTTTGAATGAGCCGCCCAGGACCATCAGCACGAGGTCGGAGCAGACGGCAAAGGCAGCACTCATCTGCCCCAGTCGTTGGTAGTAGTCACCGATACGGCCCGGGTAAGGTGCCGGTGCAAGACGGCTACCGCTGATACCGTACACGAAAGCGCGGCAGTAATTGGTCAAAAAATATTCGGCGTGACCGCGTAGCGCCTTGTCGAAAGATTCCTCGGCAGCAGACTCATCATCCGACATCGCGGCTTTCATTTCCGCTATCAGAAAAGGATGGCAGCGAATCGCGCCCTGTCCGAAGATGATCATGCTGCGGGTCAGTATGTTGGCACCCTCCACGGTGATACCAACCGGAATAGACTGGTAGGCACGGGCGAGATAGTTGGAAGGCCCGATGCAGATACCGCGGCCACCGTGAATATCCATGGCATCATTGACGACCTGGCGCATATGTTCGGTATTGTAGTATTTCAGTATCGCCGTAATAATCGACGGCTTTTCGCCACTGTCCAGTGCGCTCAGGGTCAGCAACCGCCCAGCTTCCATCATGTACGTCATGCCGCCGATTCGGGCCAGGGCTTCTTCGACACCTTCGAATTTTCCGATCGACGTGTTGAACTGCTTGCGTACGTGAGCATATGCACCCGTCGTGCGCGCGCTCGCCTTGCCGGCCGCGACACCGACGGCCGGTAATGAAATACCGCGTCCCACCGACAAAGACTCAACCAGCATACGCCAGCCGTTACCAATATTCTGTTGTCCGCCAATGAGGTATTCCATCGGAATGAAAACATCTCTGCCGCTATTGGGCCCGTTCTGAAAAGCGACGTTCAGCGGGAAATGTCGCTTGCCGATCGTGATCCCGGGAGTGTCCGACGGAATCAATGCGCAGGTGATGCCCAGTTCTTCCTGGTCGCCCAGCAGGCCGTCCGGATCGAAGGCCTTGAACGCGAGACCAAGCACAGTTGCCACCGGGCCAAGCGTGATGTAGCGCTTGTCCCAGTTCAAGCGCAGGCCCAGCACCTGCTTACCCTCGTGCTCTCCCTTGCAAACCACGCCGTGGTCAGGAATAGCGCCGGCATCGGAACCGGCAAACGGGCCGGTTAATGCAAAGCACGGGATTTCACGTCCATCGGCTAAACGCGGCAGGTAGTAATCTCTCTGCTCGTCGGTACCGTAATGCAACAGTAGCTCGGCCGGCCCGAGCGAATTGGGGACCATGACGGTAACGCCCGCGGTAATGCTGCGTGCCGCAATTTTCATTACCACGGCCGAGTGTCCATAGGCCGAGAATTCAAGGCCACCGTAGCGTTTGGGAATGATCATGCCGAAAAAACGATGCTGCTTCAGAAATGCCCAGATCTCGGGTGGTAGATCGAGGCGCTTATGGGTGATATCCCAGTCGTCGATCATCGCGCACAACTGTTCTACCGGACCCTCGACAAACGCCCGCTCTTCATCGCTGAGCACCGGCAGTTTGTAGTTCTGTAACAGCTTCCAGTCGGGCGCACCCCGAAACAACTCCGCTTCCCACCAGACGCTGCCAGCTTCAATGGCATCCCGCTCGGTTTCGGACATGGCCGGCAGTACCCTGCGAATGCGTTGCAGCAAGGGGCGACTCAGAAACTGTTGACGAATGTGCGGCAAGCCCAGCAGCACGGCCGGCACCAGGAATCCAACCCAGAATATCAGTCCCCAGAAGAAGCTGAACCCGCCCGCCAGCGTGAATATCACGAGAAATAGCAGGGTAATAAGGGCCAGGGTCCGAAATGGAATTTGATGACGGGCGATGGCATAAAATAACGCAAACAGCGCGCCCAGCAGAAGTAGAATATTCATCTAGGGGAACTCGAATATTATCGGATCAGTTAAGCAGTGCTAACAGTATAATAATTTGGCACCGCCAGCAATACAAAGTTTCAAATTGCAACTATTACTGCGAATCCTGGCCGGACCGGGTACCAAGCTTTTCGCGGAGTTTCTGGTTGACCGACTTCAAGCCAAGTTGCAGTACTCCGTCAGCGAACTCCAGCAGCGGCAGGACACTTGATAACAGGGGTGCTGCATCCGCCCTGAGTTCATCGACGCCACCCTGCTCGATCAATCTTAACGCCCGATCGACCGACAGGTGTCGCCCGTCAATCGATGCAGACGAACTGATCACCCGGTTGCCGCCCGCCGATCGGGCCTTGTCGAGATTCGCATCAAGCCGGGCATAAATTTGTTCGAGATCACTACTCTCGGTTGGCAAACAGCTAAACACGGCCCCACTCAGCGTCACGTGTACCTTCTGCTTGTCGGCGATACGCATTTTAGAGCCGGCAACCCGCTTAAGAATACGATTGATGCCGTTGGTCGCTCCGATTCCGTTGGTTGCGGGATAAAGCAGGTAAAACTCGGCGTTGCCGAGATAGCACAGGGAGTCCTCCCGGCGCAGGGTTTGCTGGATCATCCCCGCGATCCCTTTAATGACCGTGGTTGCCGTCGCTTTATCGAAAACCTCGATAATCGATTTAATATTGTCGAGCCCGAGCTTGCACAGGCTGAAATTACCCCGATGTCTTTGCGCAAATGACAATTCCTGGTGTGCCCGCGAATAAAAGAAATTCTTTTGCGATAACTGCTGCAGCAAATCCGTGTCGGAAACCTGGTGCACTTCCTCGGCAGTCTCTGCCGCATTTTGCAGGTAGAGATTTGCGTGTAAACGCACCCTGGCGGTAAGTTCGCTGCTGGCGAAGGGAAGATTGATAAAATCGGTCGCCCCCATCTGAAAGGCAAGCTCGCGTCCCGCGTCATCATCATTCTCCCCTACCAGTAACAGTATCGGGGTTGCCGCGAGCCAGCTATCGCCTGCGCTGCGGATTCTTTCGAGCAGGCCAAACTGGCTAATCATAAGTTCCAGCTCGCCGATGAGCAGCACGATCTCGCGATCTTCGAGCAGAGAATCCCAGGCTGATTCTGCATCCTCGGCCGTTCGCAAGCTGAAATGTTCCTGCAGGTGCTTACTGACAAGCTTGATACTGTGTGCCGAACTGGCAACCAGCAGGATCGTGGGTTTCTGTTCTGGTTCGGACATTGATTACATATTCGGACTCTTCAACAGACTATAGTCGATTAAAGCGGATGCTTGGGTATCGTTCGCGGAATCGGGAAAAAATTGCTTATTCCCTTGCGTTGACCGGTATCGGCCTGAAATTTGATCGAAAACTTAATAATTCTCCAGACAGGCCGATAGAAACCCTGAGCATACTGCAGCCAGTCGCCTTGAACTGGCGGCCCGGACGATACGCGTGGATAGCTAAAACAAACGATGCCCGAAGCCAAGATTCTTATAGTCGATGACACCAGAGCCAACCTAGTTGCCCTCAACGTGTTATTGAAGCCGATCGAGGCGCAGATTGTTACCGCCGATTCCGGTGAACAGGCCCTGTTGGCAGCGGAGAAGGAAGATAACATCGCGCTGATTCTGCTTGACGTCCAGATGCCGGTGATGGATGGATTCGAGGTCGCCAGGCTATTGCATGAAAATGAAAGGACACGCTCGATACCGATCATATTTATCACGGCAACCCAGGACGATGGCCAGATCGAAAAGGCCTATCTTTCCGGCGCTGTCGATTACATCGAGAAACCGATACGAAAAACGGTACTGATCTCCAAGGTGCGGGTATTTCTCGATTTATGGTCGCTACGACATGGTCTCGAAATGGAGGTCGAGCAACGACGTGCGGCCGAGCATCGCGTTGAGCACCTGGCAACACATGACCCTTTGACCAACCTGTCGAATCGTCGAGGCCTGTACGAGGAATTGAACGAGTTGATTTACCGTTCAAAGCGCTACAATTTCTCAAGTGCCGTTATCTACGTGGACCTGGATGGATTCAAGCACGTGAACGATCACTTCGGTCACGAAGCGGGGGACCAGCTTTTGATCCAGGTCGCCGCCAACTTCAAAAGCATTGTGCGACAGACCGATTCCATCGCCCGAATCGGTGGAGATGAATTCATTGTGTTGCTGACCGACATCGACAGCGAGACTACGTTAATTACCAAGATTGAAAAACTGCTTACCGAAGCCTCGCAGCCGCTCGAGTTCAACGGGCAGAACATTTCGGTCGGAGCTAGCATCGGCGTTGCGCTTTTCCCGGATCATGGCGAAGACGCGGAGACCCTGTTACACCATGCCGACCAGGCCATGTACCAGGCGAAAAACCAGGGCAAGCATACCTTCCGCTTTTTCACCGAAGACATCAACATCAAGGCCCACCGCCAGCGCGAACTCCAGGATAACCTGCGCAAGGCACTACCGAACGACGAGTTTACGGTATTTTTTCAGCCGATCGTCCACGGCGAGAGCGGCCAGGTGGTTTCGGCAGAAGCCTTGCTGCGCTGGGAAAGCGCAACCCTGGGTCAGGTATTTCCCGACGAATTCATACCGGCAGCCGAAAGTGCCGGCCTGATACCCGAGCTGGGATGCTGGGTGTTATCCAGGGCGATTGAAACCGGGGCTGACTGGAATGAGCGTTTTGGTATCGGGCTGCGCATCGCCGTCAATGCATCATCGATCCAGTTTCGTAACAATATGCTGTTTGACACGATCAAGGACCAGATCGAAACACACGCCTGGAAACCGGATCTGCTGGAAGTGGAAATCACCGAGGGCCTGTTACTGGACGATTCCCCCGAAGTGAATACCTACATCAACGCAATCAGCGATTGCGGTGTCAGGCTCTCGGTGGATGACTTCGGCACCGGATTTTCAGCCCTTAGCTACTTGAAAAATTACCCGGTCAGTACCGTTAAAATCGATCGCAGCTTTATCATGGACCTGCCCGGTGACAAGGAAAATACGGTGCTGGTACGGGCAATCATCGCAATGGCCCACGGGTTGCGCCTCGAAGTAATCGCCGAGGGTGTCGAGACCGCCGAGCAATGGGATTACCTGAAATCGCTGAACTGCGATTTTCTGCAGGGTTACTATTTTGGTAAACCGATGCCGCGCGCGGAATTCGAGGAATTTTTAATCGATCAGCTCGAGCGGCCGATCCAGGCCCAGTCTTAAATCAACAATATTGCGGACACTGCTATTGCGCCTGCCGGGATGGCTGTGCCTGCGGTCGTTGCTGGCGTGACAGGAAAAACGAGACAAACCAGTCGGCGAGTCGTTGTCGATCCTCATGTTTACCGCCGCTCATTGACGCCAGCGCCTGTTGCGCTATTTGCGCAGGCACCACGGTTCCGCCGTATGCTTCCAGCAATGCCGTTTCGTAGTCGTCTTCAAACTCGGGATGCGCCTGCAGGCTGATAATCGAATCGCCATAACTGAGTCCTGCAAAGGGGCAGAACTCGGAGCTTAAAAAAACCGCTGCGGTATCCGGACATTTTATGACCTGGTCCTGGTGAAAGGCGTAAATACTGATCGGATCTGTATCCGTCCCCATCCAGGAATGGTGCTGATCGATTCGATACTGGTGCAAACCGACACCCCAGCCTTTATCCGACTTGACCACTTCACCGCCAAGTGCCTGGGCGATAATCTGATGTCCGAAACACACACCGATCAACGGGATATTGCTGCCCGCAAGCGCCAGAACGAAATCAGCTAGCGGAGACATCCAGTCGAGATTATCGTAAACACCGTGGGGTGAACCGGTGATCAACCAGCCGTCGCAAACATCGATCGATGCCGGCATTTCTCCACCGATCACGCAAAATGACGCGAATTCGAGATCATCTCCGCCGAGGCCGAGAAAGCGTTCAAACATGACCGGGTAAGGATCGAAGCGAGTCGCCATTTCTTCGCGCAGCAGACCTGCTTCGAGGATTCCGATTTTCATGAGTGTTTCCTAATCAACAGGGGCGTGAATATAACACCCGACCCTGGTTGCCGATATAATTTAACGTGCGCATCCTGATAATGTGATCATATTTTAACGATCATACAGAGCCCTTAGCAACACTACTATTGGTGGTGACCCTGCATTTGTGATTAAATAATTCGCCTACCCGCCCACGGACAAAAGGCATGAAGTCAACCGATCCAGACGATTTAAAGCTGTTGATGACAAAAAAAACGGATGACTTGAAAACTCACCAATGGGTCTACCAGTTACTTCGAAATAACCTGTTATGCGGGCGTATCGAACCGGGCAAACCCTTGACCATTCGAGGTCTCGCCGAAATCCTGCAGGTCAGCCCGATGCCGATCCGCGAGGCACTGCATCGCCTGACATGCGAGGGGGCGGTCGAGGTAAAAAACAATCGCCGCGTCATCGTCCCGGCAATGACCGCAGAGAAATTCGGCGAGCTTTGTGAGCTGCGCATACTGCTCGAAACTCATGCTGCAGAAGGCGCTTTACCCTATATAAAACAGCAGGATATCGAGATTCTAGAAAAGCTTGATGAAAAAATTGATGCCGCCGTCGAGCAAAACAATGTCGATAATATCAGCCTCCACAATCAGGCGTTTCATCGCCATTTGTATTGCGCCAATCCTTTTCAGATCTCGGTTCCTTTAATCGAAAGCCTGTGGTTGCAGCTCGGTCCCTTTTCACGCATCGCGATCAGCAAACTGGAAAAAGTTTACCTGGTTGATCGTCATGTAGAGGCCCTCGAGGCATTGCGGCAGAGAAATCTGTTTGGCTTGCGGCGTGCAATCGAGGCTGATATTCGCGACGGAATCGCATCAATCAACACCGTTGAAGGCATTCATAGTTACTTTGAGGGGGTCGCCTGATCATCGGTCGTGGGCGAAATTTAGTAATCACTATTTTTAAAAATCATCGTATTTCAACTGGTCTGGAATTGCCACCATCGATACTTTCCGTGATCACAAAGTATCCCGCGTAAGGATCGGCACAGACTTCTATGAAACATCCAGACAGCACTCGACTCAAACGTGAAATCAACCGCTTCCTGAAGGCAAATCCCGACGTAAAACAGTTCGAGGTTCTGGCCTCTGACATCTGCGGGCATTTTTTCGGCAAGCGTTACCCGGTCGGCAAACTGACTACTTTCGCAGAGGAAGGCCTCGCAATGCCAGCAAGTATGTTCGTTCTCAGCACACTTGGTGAACCACTGGACGGGCTTCATTACGGGATTGATGATGGTGATCCCGATGGGCACTTTTACCTCGTGCCCGGCAGCCTGTGTCTGACCAGCTGGGGCAACAGGCCACGCGCACAGGTGCTCGCAACAACCTGCAGCGCGGATGAGCCCTCGTATTTCGAACCACGCCAGGTCTTGCATAAAGTGCTATCCGCATTCGCTGCCAGGAAATGGCAACCGATGGTTGCGTTCGAACTCGAGTTTTACCTGTTCCAGGCAAAGCGCAACGCCAGAGGCCGGATACAACTAGTACGCAATCCAAAAACCGGTCGCCCGGATACCGCGACCGTTTTGTCGAACACGCGTATTGGAGATTTCGAGGAAGTCATTGACGATATCCTGCACGCCTGTCAATTGCAGAATATCGATACCGGGGCAATTTCGTCGGAACTCGGGCCCGGTCAATTCGAAATTAATTTCAATCATCATGCCGACGTCCTTCGAGCTGCCGACGAAACCTGTTTGTTCAAAAGAATCGTGATCGAGGTTGCCAAGAAACATAAAATGGGCGCCAGTTTTATTGCCAAGCCGATGCTGGAACATGCCGGCAACGGGCTGCACATGCATATCAGCGTGGTTGATAATAAGGGTAAAAATATCTTTGCCCGGGGTAACAAGGCGCATCCGCGACTGCACCAGGCGATCGCGGGTTTGCTCGCGACAATGCCGGCGTCGATGTCGTTCTGGGCACCCAATATAAACTCGTACCGCCGCTATCGCGGCGGCACCAGCTGTGCACCGGTAAGCCTGACCTGGGGTGATGAAAATCGCACCGTTGCGTTTCGTATCCCACTGGCCAAGCAAGGTGCCTGGCGCGTCGAAAACCGGGTTCCTGGTGCGGATGCCAATCCCTACCTGGCCATGGCAGCCACCCTTGCCGGAATGTTACACGGCATCGAGCAAAAACTGGATCCGGGCGCTCCGACCACGGCAGCGGTAACCGGGCGCGATGAAAACCTGCCGCTCGACATGGCTAAAGCGCTGGCGACAACGTTTGAAAATGAAGCCTTGAAGAATATTATGGGTCGCTATTTCGTCGAACTATACTGTCGTCACCGTAGCGCTGAAGCCGCGGCTTTCCAGAATTTCATCAGCCCCAGAGAATACGACTGGTACCTGTAAATGAGCGAGAATGACTTCACCACCGGCGATTCCATGTACGCCAATGTCTATGGTTACCTGGGCAGGCCCCTGTCGCGTAATCCCGATGATGCCGACGTATTCGTGGTCGGACTGCCCTACGACCTCGGCACGACCGGACGCTCCGGTACCCGCAGCGGACCGGTTGCGATACGACGAGCCAGTTCATTTTTGACCTGGGAAGAACAGCGCTGGCCCTGGGATTTCAACCTGCGTGACCGGATTCGCGTCGCTGACTATGGCGACCTTGAGTTCCCGACTGGCAGCACCGAGGGATTTTTTGCTGAAGTAGAAGCTCACTACGGCCCGCTGCTAGCAGCCGGTAAAGCGACAATCAGTTTCGGCGGCGATCATTTCGTCACCCTGCCCTTGCTGCGCGCCCATCACCAGCAGCATGGCAAGCTGGCGCTGATTCACTTCGATGCCCACACCGATACCTATGCCGAGCCCGGGTCGAACTGCAGCCATGGCAGCATGTTTTATTACGCGCCGCGCGAAGGCATTATCGACGCCGATAAAAGTATCCAGGTCGGGATTCGCACCACGTACACCGAAAGCCGGCACGAGTTCGAAGTGGTCAGTGCGGCGCTTGCCAATGATCTCGACGTTGAAGCCATCGTCGAGCGTATCCATAAGCGCGTGGGCGACAGCCCCTGCTACCTCACTTTCGACATCGATTGCCTCGATCCGAGTTATGCACCCGGCACCGGCACCCCGGTCGTGGGCGGATTATCCACGGACCGCGCGCTTAAAATTATCCGCGGCCTGAGCGGAGTAAACCTGGTGGGCATGGACCTGGTCGAAGTGGCACCGTCTTACGATCACGCCGAACTCACGTCGCTGGCAGGCGCCACGCTGGGTCTCGAGATGCTTTACCGGTTTGCCGCGAACCAGTCCTAGGCTTACCGTATTCAATCCAGAGCGGGCATTTCACGAGCGAACAGGGGCGCGTAGATATCCTGTTCTGACTCCAGGTGCCGCGCGGCCGAGTGACCGTCGTAAACCGCGGCCGCGACGGTACCCGGTGCGTTGCAATCGCCAATTGCGCGCAGGGTTTTGAAACGATGCTCCTGCCTCAGTAACGCGTGGTACAAAACGTCATCCGGTTGTCTCGAAGTCACCATGATCAGGGTCTCGAAATCGAGTTGCTGCTGATGCCGATCGCTGTAAATATTCGCAATCGTTGCCTTACCCTCGGCAACTTCCAGCAGTTGGTGCGAAACGATTATCTGTACGCCCAGATTCAGCAATCTTGCCTGTATTTTCTCCTGCTCCAGTGTGTACTCGGTCCAGCTCGACACCTTCGATTGTGGCGTCACCAGGCAGACCTCATGATCCCGGGTACGACAAAGCTCGGCGATAGTACTGCCCATATAATAATGATCGTCATCGTAAATCAGTACCCCGCCACCGATTTCTGCACCGGCAAGCACATCGTCCGGGGTTAACACCGAGACGTTTTCGACGCCTTCAATCGGAAAAGCATGTTTGCGACCGGTACCGTCCCGGAGCCAGTGCGCGCCGGTGGCAACCAACACATGCGGTACCTGTAATTCGATAACGTCGTTCGCACTCAGGTGATTGCCCAGGTAGATTTCGACGTTGGGTTTTTGCCTGATCTGGTGCTCGCGGTAGTCACGCACGCGCGCATAGCTCGCCATCCCGGGCAACTCGCTCTCACGCGTGACCCTTCCACCCAGTAACTCGCCGGCTTCGGCCAGTGTTACCTGGTAGCCGCGATTGGCCAACTGCAGCGTAGCCTCGAGCCCTGCCGGACCGGCACCGATGACCAGCACTTGATCTTCACTGACCGCGGCCTCGATTTCTTCCGGATGCCAGCCCTGCTTCCATTCTTCTCCCTGGGTTGGATTCTGGGTACAACGAATCGGCACCGCCAGGTTGTCCTGTGCCACACAAATATTGCAGCCGATGCATTCACGAATATCCTCGATACGGTCCTCGTCGATCTTGCGGGGTAAAAATGGATCAGCAATCGAGGGTCGCGCCGCACCGATCAGGTCGAGCACCCCGCGTTTGATTTGCGACACCATCGCATCCGCAGACGTGAATCTGCCAACGCCGACCACGGGCTTACTGGTCAGGGTTTTGACAAAAGCGGTATAAGGTTCCTGGTAACCCTCGTCGGGTTCGAAGCGCGTGGTCGCCGAATCGTTGTCCCAACCGCTGACATTGACATCCCAGAGGTCCGGAATTTCGGCGAGCATAGCGACGATATCGCGCCCTTCCGATTCTGCCCGCAAACCGTCAGCGCCCAGTAACTCATCAGTCGCAAAACGAAACGCGACGGCGCAGTCATGTCCAACAGCTTCCTTGACGTCGGTGAGAATCTCTTTCGTGAGTCTGACCCTGTTTTCCAGGCTACCGCCATATTCATCGCTGCGCTGATTGTACTGGGTTTTGAAAAAATGCTGCAACAGGCCCATATCATGGCTGGCATAAACGTAGACGATATCGTAACCGGCCTGCCTGGCCCGTTGCGCCGCCTCTACATGCCAGCGGCGCACATCGGCAATGTCGCGCCTGGTCATCGCACGGGCCTGGATCGGGTGGCTCCCGTGCGCGACGGTCCCGCTTGGCGACATCGGCGCAATACGGCTGTAGTGATTCGGCGCGTGAAGCGCATTGTAGGCAAGCTCAATCCCGGCAAGTGCGCCGTACTCGTGCACCGCATCGGTCATCAGCCGGTGCTGGGGAATGTCGCGCTCATCCCAGATACGGCCCTCGATAAAGGGCGAAATGTCGGCACTCGGGTGAATTTCCACTTCCTGGGTACAGATCACGCCCCAGCCACCCTCGGCCTTGACGCGTCGATTGGCTGCTTCGGCGCGCGGACGGCCATGGCCGAGCGTATTACAGTGCGGTACCTGGAAAAACCGGTTCGGCGCCGTTACCGGGCCGATCTGCACCGGCTCGAACAAAATATCGTATTTTGGATCTCTGACCATTACACCACCACTCGATCACGTTTGGATTTGACCTCATCCTGTCCCAGTTCGCGTGCCGCCTTGTGTCCCGCATAGATGGCCGCCGCAATGATGCCGGGTGCCTGGCAATCACCTATACGTTGCAGCGACAGTCCTCCCTTTGCCCGAAATGCATCATGCCGCGCATCCAGTTGCTGCCATAATTCGTCATTTGGAATGCGCGTGCTTAGTGGAACCAGGTAATCCGTTTCGATACTCGACCGGACTCCACTGAAAACACATTCCAGCCTGACGGTACCGGATTCCCAGCCAACCAGCCCTTTGGCGGTAATGATATCGACTCCGGCCTCGATCAATGATTTCATGGTCAATGAATGCTCCTCGGTATGCTGGCTCCAGTCAGCAAGCATGGTTTTTGGGGTAACCATGGTCACCTTTACACCATCCGCGCACAGCTTAAGTGCGATCGTGCTGCCCAGATAATAATGATCATCGTCGTAGATAACCACATGTCCGCCGGGTACCAATCCATCCAGGACTCGCTCAACCCCGATCACGTTGTCCTGCTCGCAGCCGGCGAAGGCCGTGTCACTCCAGCGCCCAACGCCGTCGCTGCGCCAGTGCGCACCGGTGGCAAGCAGGACATGCTGACTATCGAGCTCAAGAATCGAGTCCACATCAAGCCGATTATCCGGATAGATTTCGACGTTTGCCATACGTACCAGCTGACCCAGGCGCCAGTCACGTACGCGCTTGTATTCGGACATTCCGGGCAGGCGTGATTCCCGGTTGATCCGTCCACCGAGCTCGTGCCCGGCTTCGGCCAGGATAACCCGGTAACCTCGTTGGCCGAGCGCGCAGGCGGCTTCGAGACCTGCAGGCCCGGCACCAACGACCAGAACCGACTCATCGGCATGGCGCGCTTCGATACGATCGGGATGCCAGTCGCGGCGCCACTCTTCACCCATGGTGGGATTCTGCGTACAGCGAATCGGCGCACCGAGGGTGTCGTGTGCATAACAGACGTTACAGCCGATACACTCGCGAATATCTTCGAGGCGCCCCTGGTCGATCTTGGCCGGTAGAAACGGGTCGGCAATCGACGGCCGCGCGGCGCCAATGAAGTCCTGCACCCCGCCCTTGATCTGCGTCAGCATTGTATCCGGAGACGTAAACCGGCCAACACTGACCACGGGCTTGCTCGTCATCGACTTGATTTTAGCCACGGCATCCTGGTGCGCCGCCTCTTTGACAAAACGGGAGCTGCCCATCTCGTAGCTGTAATCGGTCACCGTGATATCCCATAAATCGGGCATTTCAGCGACCAGCTTGAAACATTCGAGCAGCTCGTCGGGGTCGTTTTCATAGTCAATCGGAATCGAGAAGCGTACGGCAAGCGCACTGCGATGTGAAATCGCTTCGTGGACGTCTTCGATAACCTCGCGCAACAGGCGGGTACGATTCTTGACCGACCCCCCGTATTCATCGTTGCGCTGATTTAAACTGGTCGACAGGAAATTATGCAGCAGGTAATGATGATTGGTATAAACGTAGACAATATCGAAATCAGCTTCGACCGCGCGGCGTGCAGCATCCTGATACATTTTTCGAAACGCCCGTATATCAGTTTTACTCATGGCCTGGCTTTGTACCGGGATTCCCGCGGTGGCATCATTCGGCAAACTGCTCACATCGATCGCAACCTCGCGAGTGTAGAGATTGGCCGTTCGATGGCCGCCATGCCAGAGCTCTACCCCGGCGAGCGAGCCGTGTGCATGCACCTTCTCTGTCATCAACCGCAGGTTGCAAACATCGTCATCATCGCGCAGGCTGGCGTGCGGATAGGGGGTATCATCGGAACTCGCATCGATCGAGCAATACTCGGTACAGACTACCCCCCAGCCACCTTCTGCCTTGACGCCACGCATCGCGGCCATCATTTGCGGTCGGTGATAGCCCGTGCCGGAACAATGCGGCACCTGGTAGAACCGGTTGGGAGCTGTAACCGGCCCTATTTTCAGTGGCTCGAACAGCGGATCGTAGCGCGGGTCACGCGTCATGGACTAAGTTTACGGCCGCCACTTTCCCCTGGGCTAACAGGCGTTCGTTAACCTGCCGCAGGCTGCCCGCGGCGGGGGCCTCGTCAAGTGAAACCACCGGCAATATTTCGCGCAATCGGTTTTGAAACGAACCTATCCCCAGTTCCAGATCCGATAGTAGAACACCATCAAACGCGCTCGAGCGCATGCCTGCGGCCGCCCACTCGATCAGTCGTATATCTTCTTTGCCGACATCCGAGTTGATATCGCGGTTGAGTTCGCGCGCTTTTTTCATTTCGGGGCGGTCGTCAGGCAGGGCATAGGTCACGCCCGCCATAACGCTCTGCTGGTTCCCGGTCGGGTAAATCTGGTAAATCTCGATCTGGTCAGGGAACAGCGTCAGCACGAAACCGGGAAACAGACCCCAGTAGATCCACAGATTTTGATGCGACTCCGGCAGATAACTTTCCGCGGGTAATGCCGCGACGTAGTCACGATTGCGCTGCAGGCGATGCTTGCGCTGATTGATAACGCCATAAGTCCGGTTCAAGCTACCCTCGAGTGGTTGATCGGTATAAGTCGAGCCTACCAGGTCGAACAACTCGGGATGGCCAACCGGCACATGGTAACCCTCGTTGTCGATATCGAGTACCGCTTTCCAGTCGAGATCAAAATTGTATTGATAGGGTTCGTCAAGCAGCTGCATTTCGTCGATGCGATAAAGCCCGATTTCTTCCGCCGCGTCGGCAAAAAGCTCAGCGACTGATTGACCATCACCGCCGAAACGCACAAATATCATGCCCTGCCAGACTTCGCAGTCGAGCGGCTTAAGTCCGAACTGCGATTTGTCGATTTCGGGGAAAGCGTTTGCCTTCGGAATGTTTTTAAGCGTGCCATCCAGGCTGTATGACCAACCGTGAAACGGGCAGATGAAAGCCTTGCCGCAATGTCCTTTGTCGTCGGCGACGACGCGCGATGCGCGATGCCGGCAAACGTTATGAAATGCTCGCACTTGCCCGCCCTGGTCGCGCACCACGACGGCGCGTTCGTTGGCCATCGCGAAACACTGGTAGTCGCCGCTGTTGGGCAGGTCGGAAATATGCGCAACAAACATCCAGTTGCTCAGGAATACCTGCTCCATTTCGAGCTGGGTCAATTCGTCATTGTTATAAGTCCAGGCAGGCAAGCCTTTGCGGCTACCCGCCTCTTGATATATTTCCTGTGCAGATACAAATTTCATCACTTAACCTCGAGGGATACCTGGAACCACATCTGTTCGAATTAATGCCTGCTGACTAGGCAGCCGGAGATGGATGGTGATGACCGCCGGACTGGTGATCCGCCTCCAGCGAGTTCACTTCTTCCATTGCCAGCAGTATTCCCTGGCGCAAAATTGAAACCATCTCATCGATTTGCTCTTTGGTGATGGTCAATGGCGGTGACATCACGCACATATTGATGATCGGCCGCACAATCAATCCCATCGCCTGGCAATGCTTATCGATCAGGTTGCCGACTTCATAGTCCATGGCCAGATCGCCGCTACCCTGCTTCAACTCGCATTCGACACAGGCCATCAATCCCTTGCCACGCACGTCACTGACAATCGGCAGATCGCGCAGGGTTTGCATCTGCTGCTGCATGTATGGCCCTATTTCCTGTGCGTGTTCGAACAGGTTTTCACGTAGCATGATTTCCAGGTTCTTGATTCCAGCGGCAGCTGCGACCGGATGTCCCGAGTAGGTAAAACCATTTGAGAACACCACCGAATCACCGCCCTGGTCCTTGATCTCCTGAACCAGTCGATCAGAAACCAGGAAAGCACCCATTGGGATATAGCCCGAGGTCAACCCCTTCGCGGTGGTAATAATGTCAGGGACAATGCCAAACACGTCTTCCGACGCGAAGCAGTGGCCGAGCCGGCCGAATGCGGTGACGACCTCGTCCGACAGGTAGAGCATATCGTTTTTACGACAGACCTCGAGACAACGCTGATGATAGCCTTCAGGCGGCACGATGACACCACCCGAAGCAAGAATCGGTTCGGCTACAAATACCGCACAGTTGTCCGCGCCTACCTCGGCAATCATATTCTCGAGATTCGCCACGCAGGCATCGAGAAAGTCGGCATCAGACTGATCCGCAGGCTTGTACAGCGGATGCGGTGCTTCGATGTGATGCACCAGGCCAATTTCCATATCGAGGTTGTTCTTGTCGCGCTCCTTGCCGGAAACGTTGCCACCGAGATAGGTGCTGCCGTGGTAACCCCGCTTTTGCGCGATGATTTTTTTCTTGCTCGGTTTGCCACGCACGTTGTTGTAAAACTGCACAAAGCGCAGCGCCGAGTCGACCGCGGTCGAACCACCGGTGGTAAAGAAAACATGATTCAGATCACCGGGTGACTGCTCCGCAATCATTGCCGCAAACTCCGCCGCGGGCCCCGTGGTCATCGACCACGGCGAGACGTAGGGCAGCTCCATGATCTGGTCATAAACCGCCCGCGCCATCTCTTCACGGCCATGACCGATATTGACACACCACATGCCAGCAGGCGCATCGAGCAGACGGTTACCCTCGCTATCGGTTACGTAAACGCCCTCACCCTTATTTAACAGGGTGCGTTGATGACCGCCGATTTTGACAATATCGTCCCAGGGATGAATGAATAAATTGTCGTTTTGCTTGAGTTCTGCTGATGTGCTCATGTCTGTACGCCCCCGAGAATATTCGTCAATAGTTCATGTATTTTATTTATTTATTATATTTTTGCAATATATTTCAATAATATAGCTATTTTTATTGACCATTTACTCAGTAATAGGTAAGGTTACCCCCAATTATTACAGGGTTATAAATCTTGGCAACACCTGTTACCGAAAAAAATTTCGCCGGGCGTAATCGCAAAAGCCAGAGTGATTTTCGCAAGCGGCAATTGATCGATGCGACCATGGATTGCATCGATAAGCTCGGCATGTCACAAACCACGCTCGCCCGCATTGCCGAACGCGCCGGTCTGTCGCAGGGAAACGTCGTATTCCATTTTCAAAGCAAGGAAGCATTACTCGACCAGACCCTGCGCTATCTCAGCGATGAATACCTGTCAAACTGGCAATCGGCACTGGCAGCCGCCG
The DNA here is from genome assembly GCA_029862005.1 of Gammaproteobacteria bacterium. Taxonomy (NCBI): domain Bacteria; kingdom Pseudomonadati; phylum Pseudomonadota; class Gammaproteobacteria; species Gammaproteobacteria bacterium. The sequence continues at coordinate 156,102 of JAOTYD010000004.1, forward strand.
ATTCGGATCCACTAGCCCAGCTTTGCGCACTCATCAAGGCATCGTTCGCACCACAGATCTGTAACCGCAGGAAAATCAGCGTCTGGTTTGCTTTCTGGGGCGAGTCGCGCTCGCGGCCGAAGTACATGCGCGTCTGTGGCGCTCACGATAAAGCGTTTTCGGACAAGTTGTTGTCGCTATGCGAGGCCATTGAAGCTCAGCATGGCGCACGCCTGCAAGCAGCAACCGCCGCACTCAGCATCGAGGGCATGATCGACGGCCTGTGGCAAAACTTTCTCATAGGCCCACCTGGATTTAAGCGCAACCGCGCGATTCGGGCCGTGTTTGAGTTATTCGATACGATTTACCCAAATCTGAGGAGGTGCTGAATACGAATTCATGTGATCACAAAAACAGATTTTTTTATGTTAACATCGGTTCAAACTATTGATGTGACAGGCTATTCGTCATTATGCTAAGGTCTTCGCGTTACGAATATATTTCAGCTCCCTTGCGCCGTTAAGCCAGCGTACAGACTGAAAACACAATAATAAGTTTGGCATTCAAAACTAGTACGAAATTCCGAGGAGGAATTATGAACAAAGACACTACCTTAAAATCCACGCTGGTTGGCTTGACCGCTGTCGCGATGCTAACAGGCGCGTCGATCGCGTCGGCAGCCGGTAAGCTCAACGTCAGTAACTGGGCCGAGTACATGGCCGAGGACACCATCGAGAATTTTGCTAAAGAGTATGACATCGACGTCACCTTCACACCCTACGAATCCGTCGAAGCGATCGACTCTAAATTACTCGCCGGTAACTCGGGTTACGATGTGGTTTCGCATGCGGCTTCGCAAGTAGCGCGCCTGGCCAAGGGCGGCATATTACGCAAAATCGACAAGACCAAACTGAGTAACTTCAAACACATGAGCCCCGATGTCATGGCGCAGATCGGCAGCAAGTGGGATCCGGGCCACAATTATTTCGTGCCATTCATGTGGGGCACTCATGGCGTGACCTATAACAGGGAACTGGTACTGGAAACCTACCCGGAGGCACCGATCGGTTCGATCGATATGATTTTCGACCCCAAGCATATGAAGGAGTTGGCTAAATGCGGCGTTTCTTTCCTCGATTCACCCACCGATGTCATCCCGATGGCGCTCGCCTACCTCGGAATGGAACCGGACTCAACCAACAAAGCCGATTACCAGAAGGTCGAAGAGATGCTGAAAAAGGTTCGTCCGTACATCAAAACCTTTGATAACTATGCCTATCAACGCATGCCCGAAAAAGAGTTTTGTGTCGCCGTCACCTGGGGGCCTGATGGCTTACTCGCAATGTCCGGTGCTGAAGAAGCTAATACCGGAGTGGTTCTCGATTTCTTCCTGCCGGCGATTCCGAACTTCTGGGTCGATGGCTGGGTCATCCCCGGGGATGCCAAGAATATCGAGAACGCACACTTGTTCCTGAACTACATGATGCGTCCGCAGGTTGGCGCCAACGACAGTAACTACACCTGGTATGCGACCGCCAACAAGACCGCAGTGCAACAAAAGCTGATCGACGAAGCGGTTACCAGCAGCACAGCTGCTTTCCCGACCGCGGCACAAGTTTCAACCATGTATACGCTCAATCCCCTACCGCCCAAGGCGGAACGCGTCCGCACCCGGACCTGGACCAACTTCAAGGCCGGAAACTAGCAAGACGAAACCGGGGTGAGTAGTCACCCCGGTATTTTTTTGGTCGGCATATAATGGGGAGAATATGTCACAGCAGGTAGATTATAACGACCGTCCCTGGCTCGACCCTGACGCCGAACCCTTCATCAAGGTGCAAAGCGTCAGCAAGCACTTCGGCGACTTCACCGCGGTCGATAACGTCGATCTTGAAATTTTTAAGGGTGAGTTATTCTGCCTGCTCGGCGGCTCGGGCTGCGGCAAGACCACGCTGCTGCGCATGCTCGCCGGCTTCGAAACCCCCTCCTCCGGTTCGATTTTAATCGACGGCGTTAACATGAACGATGTCCCGCCCTACGAACGCCCGGTCAACATGATGTTTCAATCCTACGCGCTGTTCCCGCATATGACGGTGGAAAACAACGTCGCCTATGGTTTGAAGCGCGACGGCACTTCAAAAGCGGAGATTGCCCAGCGCGTCGAGGAGATGCTGGCGATGGTCGAGCTGACCCAGTTTCGCAAGCGTAAACCGCACCAGCTATCGGGCGGGCAGAAACAGCGCGTCGCGCTGGCACGCGCGCTGATCAAGCAACCCAAAATGCTGCTGCTCGATGAGCCACTGGCCGCACTCGACAAGCGTTTGCGGGAACAAACCCAATACGAGTTAATGAATCTCCAGGAAAAACTCGGTGTCACTTTCGTCGTCGTAACCCACGACCAGGAAGAAGCGATGACCCTGTCGACCCGTATCGCAGTCATGGATGTCGGGCGCTTTCAGCAAATCGGCACCCCGACCGAAATTTACGAATTCCCGAATTCACGCCTGGTTGCCAATTTTATCGGTAACGCCAACATGTTCGAGGGCCGTGTCACCGAAAACGGTACTGATCACGTTGTCGTCGAGAGTAAGGATCCGGCGTGTAATTTTTATATCGATCACGGCATGTCGATCCCGGAAGGCAGTAAAGTCTGGGTCGCGCTACGACCGGAGAAGATAAAAATTTCCAAACAAGCTCCCGGTGAATCCAGCACCAACAACATCAAAGGCATGGTAAGCGATATCGGTTACCTGGGTGGAACTTCGACCTATCGTGTCCTGATTGGAGATCAGCGCATCGTTGAAATCACATCGCCCAATCTGAATCGACCAAAGGACGGCAATCCACCAATCGACTGGGACGAGGAAGTCTACTTGAGCTGGGAGCCTTCCAGTTCGGTGGTATTGACCAAGTGAGCACGCCGGCGGAAACTGCTGTCGCGGAGCAGGTTACGACGCAAGACCGGCTGCATCATCGACTGACTCATTTTTTACAACATCACTGGCGCAAGTTGGTTCTACTGGTTCCCTTTGTGTGGCTGCTGTTGTTTTTCCTGGCTCCGTTTTTCTTCGTGCTCAAGATCAGTTTCGCGGAATACACGCTGAAGAGCCCGCCGTACACCGATTTGATCCAATGGGCGGACGAGGGCGTCATGCAAATCCGCGTCGTGGTCGACAATTTCGCTTACCTGTGGGAAGACGATCTCTACGTCAACACTTATCTGAGTTCAGTCAAGATTTCGACTATATCGACCATCCTGTGCTTGTTGGTCGGCTACCCGATGGCTTATGCCATCGTGCGCTCCAATCATACCGTCAAGCATATCCTGTTAATGTTGGTCATCCTGCCATTCTGGACTTCGTTCCTGCTGCGCGTCTACGCCTGGATGGGCCTCCTCAACGACCAGGGCCTGATCAACGACATCCTCACCTGGATGGGCTTCGAACCGCTACGCATGATGTACACCCATTTCGCGGTTTACGTCGGCATCGTCTATACCTATGTGCCGTTCATGATCCTGCCGCTCTACGCCAACATGGAAAAACTCGACTGGACCCTCCTCGAAGCGGCAGCCGACCTCGGCGCCAGGCCGATGACAACTTTTTTTACCGTGACCTTGCCGATGACACTGCCGGGCATCATCGCGGGCTCGCTACTGGTGTTTATCCCGGCAACCGGTGAATTTGTCATCCCGGACCTGCTCGGTGGCGGTAACGTGCTGATGATTGGCCGCGTGCTGTACAACGAATTCCACCAGAATATCGACTGGCCGGTGGCGTCCGCGGTCGCGATCGCCTTGCTGTTGGTGCTGGTCATTCCGATGATGCTGTACCAGCATATCCAGGCGAAGGAGGTTGAAGGCAAGTGAATGCCAGACTCTCCACTTTCCTGATCACCGCGGTGTGCTTCGTGATCGCGTTTCTATACATTCCCATTTTCATGTTGATCGTTTACTCGTTCAACTATTCCAAGCTGGTTCCGGTCTGGGGTGGATTTTCCGTTCGCTGGTACGAGAAATTACTGTTCGACAGTCCGGAAATCTGGGAAGCGGTGGTGCTAAGCCTGAAAATCGCGACCGTAAATGCCTGCTTCGCGACCATTCTCGGTACCCTCGCCGGACTCGCCCTGGTGCGTTTCGGGCATTTCAAGGGACGCACGCTGTTCACCGGCATGATCTCGGCGCCGTTGGTCATGCCCGAAGTCATTACCGGTCTGTCATTACTGCTGCTGTTTATCTGGCTGCAGAATTCCATCGGCTGGCCCAATGAGCGCGGTTTCACGACCATTACAATCGCGCACATCACCTTTTCGATGGCCTACGTCGCGGTCATCATTCAGTCGCGCCTCGCTGGCATGGCACAGGACCTCGAGGAGGCAGCGATGGATCTCGGCGCCAAACCCCTGCGTGTCCTAATCGATATTACCTTGCCGTTGCTCGCGCCTGGCATGCTGGCCGGCTGGCTGCTGTCGTTCACCCTGTCGCTGGATGATCTGGTAATCGCGAGTTTCGTAACCGGCCCTGGAGCAACAACGCTGCCGATTTTGATTTACTCACGCGTACGCTTAGGCTTGAGGCCCGATATCAATGCGCTCGCGACGATCATCATTCTCGTCGTAGCGATTGGGGTATTACTCGCGGCATGGATCATGTTCCGCCAGCAAAAACAACGCGCGTTGGAGTTAAGTATGAGCGAGGAAGCTTAAGCATTATTCTGGCAAATGTGACCCCGAAAGGCCCCATCCCCGCGTCCGGTCCGCCGGACTGACAGGCTAATCATCTTTCGGGCCAAGAAACATGTCCCATAACCATGCTGCCACCAGGTAAACCAGCATCAGGCCCAGTGGAAGATAGTAGGTCTCGATTTCCGTTAGCGCCGCGTGAACGGGTTTATCGTCAAAATCAATCCTGACGAATATCTGCAAGCCGAGCAACTTTAAACCGATTAAAGCGACCAGGATAAAAACACAGATCTTGACCCAGGTTGTAATTAGGCTCCTGGTCCCGATCCCTGGCGACGGCCTCCGTTTGTGATCAGAATCTTCTCGCACAATATTAAAACTATCTCGGTGACTTTGGTTTCCATTATCCCTCATTAACGGAGGCAGTTTACTTAATTCGCAAGCAAAACTAAGTAAACCGTCACCGCCTAGAACAACAATTTGACTTTGCATATTTTTGTGATCACAATTGCCCGGTTTACCGATTTTCAACTATTCTTGATTGCTATCGACTGCTGACTGGCGCCTGTCACCAGGCTCCATCGTTGCAACCGCGTGACCCTAAATGAAAGACTGGATCGAGCAACACCAGATTACCGAAGTGGAATGTATCGTGCCCGATCTGGCAGGCGCCGCACGCGGCAAGATCATGCCGGCGTCGAAATTCACCGACACCACGACGCTGCGCATGCCCCAGTCCATCTTCATGCAATCGGTTACCGGTGATTACCCTGATATCACGGATGAAATTAATCCACTCGACGTTGATATGGTATTGCATCCCGATCCGTACACGATCCGCTTGCTGCCCTGGGCCAGGGAACCATCGGCCCAGGTGATACACGACTGTTTCGACATGGAAGGCAATCCGATCTCCTTTTCTCCGCGCCAGGTATTGCGCAATGTACTGGAGATTTATCGCGCCGAGGGCTGGAAGCCGGTGGTCGCGCCAGAACTGGAATTTTACTTGCTGCAGCCAAACCTCGATCCCAAGAATCCGCTGTTACCGCCGGTGGGACGCACCGGTCGGGCCGAGCGCAGCGGGCAATCGTTCAACATCGATGCGGTCAACGACTTCGACCCGATGTTTGATGACATGTATGACTTTTGCGAGGGACAGGGGCTTGAAATCGATACGCTGATTCACGAGGAAGGCATGGGCCAGATGGAAATCAACCTGCTGCACGGCGATCCACTGGAACTCGCCGACCAGGCCTTCCTGTTCAAGCGTACCGTGCGCGAATCCGCGCTGCGCCATGATTTGTATGCCACCTTCATGGCCAAACCGATGGAGGCGCAACCCGGCAGCGCGATGCATATACATCAAAGCGTCGAGGATATCGAATCGGGCGAAAATATTTTCTCGACGCCGGAAGGCATGCCCAACGATTTGCTGCTGAGCCACATCGCCGGGCTGCAGCGCTATCTGCCGGAGGCGATGGCGCTGATGTCCCCCTACGTTAACTCCTATCGGCGCATCGTACGGGAGATGTCGGCACCGATCAATTTTCACTGGGGCTACGACAACCGCACCACGGGATTTCGCATCCCCGAAAACAACCCGAAGTCGATGCGCGTCGAAAACCGTATCGCATCCGCCGACGTTAATCCCTACCTGGCAATTGCGACGTCGCTTGCCTGTGGTCTCATCGGCATGAAGCAGGGATTAAAACCAACCGAAGCGCTCACCGGCAGCGCCTACGAACAACCGATGCAACTCTCGAGGCACTGGTACGATTCGCTGCAGCGCCTTGCCGATTGCAGGGAATTGCGCGACGTGCTCAGTGACGCTTTCATCGATGTCTATGTTGGCGTCAAAGAGGTCGAATTCGATAACTTTCTTAATGTCATCAGCCCCTGGGAACGGGAGCATCTACTGTTAAAAGTCTGAGGTGAATACTATGAGTCAGGCAACCGCAATGAAAACCAGTAACACCGAAAAATGGCAGGCCCAGGATGGCGCCCATCACCTGCACCCGTTTACCAACCCGAACGACCTGCTGCAGAAGCCGCCGCGCATTATCGAATCGGCCAAGGGCATTTACCTGACCGATTCGGACGGTAACCAGCTGCTCGATATGATGGCGGGCCTGTGGTGCGTCAACATGGGTTATGGCCGGCAGGAGCTGATCGACGCAGCACATCAGCAGATCCAGCAACTGCCCTATTACAATGCATTCTTTAAAACCTCGACGCCCCCGGCGGCGGAACTCTCGGCATTGCTTGCGGACGTTACCCCGACGCATCTGAATCATGCTTTTTTTACCAGTTCCGGTTCGGAAGCTAACGATACCGTGCTGCGCCTCGTGTGGCGCTACTGGGAAGCCATGGGCAAGCCCGAAAAACGGGTCGTCATCAGTCGCAAGAACGCCTATCACGGCAGCACCATTGCCGGCTCGAGCCTTGGCGGTATGGAAGAGATGCATAAACAGGGCGGGATCATTCCCGACATCGTGCACGTCGAGCAGCCCAACTGGTTTGCGAAACGTTGCGAACTCGGCAAGGATATAGATCGAGAGGAATTTGGTCGCCAGGTGGCACAATCGCTTGCCGACAAGATCGAGGAACTCGGGGTCGACAAGGTCGCCGCCTTCATTGCCGAGCCCATCCAGGGCGCTGGCGGCGTTATCGTGCCACCCGACAGTTACTGGCCCGAAGTCAAAAAAATCTGCGCACAATACGACATCCTGCTGGTCGCCGATGAAGTCATTTGTGGTTTCGGTCGCACCGGTGAATGGTTCGGCTCCAATTACTACGATTTGAAGCCCGACCTGATGCCCATTGCCAAGGGCCTGTCCTCAGGCTACCTGCCAATCGGCGGCGTCATGGTTGCCGATCGCGTCATGGATGTCCTGATCAACAAGGGCGGCGAGTTCAACCATGGCTACACCTACTCGGGTCACCCCGTCTGTGCCGCGGTCGCAATCGCCAACATAAAACTGATGCAGCGCGAGAATATTGTACAAATCGTGCATGATGCTACTGCGCCCTACCTGCAGCAACGTTGGCGCGAGCTCGCCGACCATCCCCTCGTGGGAGAGGTGCGCGGCGTGGGCATGTTAGGCGCACTCGAACTGGTCAAGGACAAGGAAAACTTTGTCCGCTTTGACAAGGACCAGGGTGTTGGCACAATCTGCCGGGATTTTTGTTTCGAGAATAACCTGGTGATGCGTGCAGTCGGCGACGCCATGATTATTTCGCCACCACTGATCGTGCAGCTGGCGGAAATCGATATTTTCATCGAACGCGCCTGGCAGTGTCTCGACCTGACCCAGAAAGCGATTGCCTGAATGCGGCGATATGGCCTTTAAGCTGGTCCAGGATCGCAGCGACACCGCAGACTACCCAAACTCCTACTATCAGGCGAGTCAAAACCGGGTTCTCGAGCTGACACCACTAGACGGTTCCCGCCGGGCTGACGTCTGCGTGGTGGGTGGCGGCTATACCGGCCTCTCATCCGCGTTACACCTTGCCGAGCGGGGCTATGACGTGGTGCTGCTGGAAGCACGTCAGCCGGGCTGGGGCGCTTCCGGACGTAACGGTGGTCAACTCTGCAGCGGCCAACGCAAGGATCAGATCACGCTCACTAAAATGGTTGGCGCCGACGCGGCACGACAGTTCTGGGAGCTGGCCGAGGCCGCCAAGGATCTGGCTAAAAAAATAATTGCCGACCATCGCATCGACTGTGATTTGAAACCCGGGATTGCGCATCCAGACCATAGATCCGGGTACGCGAAGGAATCTGAAGCCTATGTCGACTTCCTGCGGCGCCAGTATGACTACGATCAAGTCGAATACCTCGAGCGCGATGCGATGGCTGAGCTGGTTGGCAGCGACAGCTACTACGGTGGTAGCCTCGACATGGGTGCCGGGCATTTACACCCGCTCAATTATGCGCTGGGTCTCGCCGATGCCGCACTGGCTGCCGGTGCCAAACTGTATCGATCGACGATTGTAGAAAGCTACCAGGAAGGCAGCCCTAACCGCATTATGACCAATCACGGCGTGGTCGAGGCGGACAGCATCGTACTCGCCTGTAACGGTTACCTCGGGAAACTCGAGCAGCGCCTTGCCGGCAGGATCATGCCGATCAATAACTTTGTCATCGCGACCGAGCCGCTTGGCGAATCACTGCTCAAACGGATTAATCCACGCGATGTTGCCATCGCCGATTCACGTTTCGTCGTCAATTACTATCGGCTCTCGGCCGACAAGCGCATGCTGTTCGGTGGCGGTGAAAACTACCGTCAGAACTTCCCGGCCGATATCGCAAACTTTGTACGCAAACCTATGCTGGAGATCTACCCGGAGCTCGTCGATTGCCGCATCGACTACGCCTGGGGCGGCGCCCTCGCGGTGACGCTGAATCGAATGCCGCATTTCGGTCGACTGGGCCAACACAACATCTATTATGCACAGGGCTATTCCGGCCAGGGTGTCGCAATGGCAACACTGGCGGGCCAACTAATTGCCGATGCCATCGCCGGTGAGGCCGAAAGTTTTGATTTATTTGGCACGATCCCGACTCGTGCTTTCCCGGGAGGCGATTTGCTGCGCTGGCCGGGACTGGTGCTCGGCATGAGTTACTACGCGCTCAGGGATCGTTTCTAGTTCATCGCCTTCATCGCGAGCATTTGCTCGACCAGGATATCATCCTGCAACTGCAGGTGATAACCCTGCTGCGTGAGATTCTCAAGCACCTCGGCGGCATCTTCCTTGGCGAGTTTTCTTTCCTGGGTCAAATCAAAACTGAAGCTGAATTCGGGTGGGCCAAAGACGCGCAGTAACTCCTGTGGAATTATCGAAAAATCGTCCTTATCGAGCAGGTAAAGGTAAGTATCAAGCTTGAGGTTACTGCGGTAAATATGACACAACATGACGGACATTGAATGATCGATTGGCCATATGTTATCACACAAAAGACGGGGTCGGCAGAACGCCGACCCCGTTTTCTCCAACTAGACTATCGTGCCGAATTAAACCGTCGTGGCGGAAGCGGTGAATTCCGGATAGGCTTCCATTCCGCATTCGGCGAGGTCGACACCTTCGTACTCTTCTTCCTCGCTGACGCGTATTCCCATGATCATCTTGATCACTAACCAGGTCACGAAACTGGCGACGAAAACCCAGATGAAAATGGTCAATGCCCCGATAATTTGACCGGAAAAGCTGGCACCGTCATTGGTCACTGGCACCAGTAGCAGGCCAAGCAGGCCGACCACGCCATGCACCGAGATCGCACCCACCGGATCATCGATCTTGAGCTTGTCCATGACCACGATACTGAAGACAACCAGTACACCGCCGATGGCACCAAACAATGTGGCCAGCAGTGGCGTTGGCGTCGACGGTTCCGCGGTGATCGCCACGAGTCCCGCCAGTGCACCGTTTAATGCCATCGTCAGATCGGCCTTGCCGAACATGAGACGCGCCACGATCATAGAGGCGATCAAGCCGCCTGCCGCCGCCGCGTTGGTATTCATGAAGACGACGGCGACCGCGTTAGCGTTTTCAACCGACGACGTCGCCAGCACGGAACCGCCGTTAAACCCGAACCATCCCAACCAGAGGATGAAGGTGCCGAGCGTCGCCAGCGGCAGGTTGGCGCCCGGAATCGCTTTAATCTGCCCCTGTTTACCGTACTTGCCTTTACGTGCTCCCAACAGTATCACTCCCGCCAGGGCCGCGGCGGCACCCGCCATGTGTACGATGCCGGAGCCGGCGAAGTCAGAGAAGCCAAGGTCACCAAGGGTATACATACCGAAGACGGACTGCCCACCCCAGGTCCAGCTGCCTTCCATGGGATATATCACGCCGGTCATAACAACCGCGAACAGCAGGAATGCCCAGAGCTTCATGCGTTCGGCGACGGCGCCGGAGACGATTGACATCGCGGTCGCGACGAACACGACCTGGAAGTAAAAGTCGGCGGCTGGCGCATAGGTCGCAGGTTCTTCTGCACCGGCAACACCATCACCAAGAATGCCCGACAGGAACATCGTGAATTCCCCACCGCCGTACATGATCGAGTAACCACAAACCATGTACATCGTGCAAGCAACCGCGAACAATGCGACGTTCTTGGTCAGGATCTCGGTCGTGTTCTTGGAGCGCACTAGGCCAGCCTCGAGCATCGCGAAACCGGCGGCCATCCACATGACCAAAGCACCACAGACAAGAAAATAAAATGTATCGAGTGCATACTGTAACTCAAAAATCTGGTTTTCCATGTTGTCCTCCTAAAGCGCTGCCGGACCAGATTCACCCGTACGAATACGAACAACCTGTTCAAGTGTCGTTATAAAAATCTTGCCGTCGCCGATCTTGCCGGTGTTGGCGCTACTGGAAATTGCTTCAATTGCCTGGTCAACCAGATCATCATCGATGGCGACTTCGAGTTTTACCTTGGGTAAAAAGTCGACCACGTATTCCGCGCCCCGATAGAGTTCGGTGTGCCCCTTTTGGCGCCCGAATCCCTTGACTTCCGAGACGGTCAAACCCTGCACCCCGATTTCGCCAAGTGCCTGGCGAACATCATCGAGCTTGAACGGCTTGATGATCGCTGTAATGATTTTCATAAGTTATCTCCGCGCAAAAACAGGGCTCGATTTTGGAGACTCTGGGAAAACACGCAAATTCTGGTTAGAATCGGGGCTTAACAACCCTAAATTGCACCATCTCGATGCAAATTTAGAATTTATTGCACTATATTGGGGCATATATGATTGATAACCAATCCATTAACCGACTGTCGGAGAAGATCAACGAGTTACTGCCGCCGGGATTACAGCAGGTGAAAACCGACTTTGATGCGCGCCTGAAAAGTCTGCTGCAGCAGCAACTGGCTAACTTTGAAATGGTGAGTCGGGAAGAGTTCGATCTCCAGGCTCGCGTGCTGGCACGCACCCGGGAAAAGCTGGAGGCGGTCGAGTCCCGCTTGAAGGAACTCGAGAAAACGCCGGAATAATTCGCGGGGCCAGCTACGGCCCCTGGGCCTACTGCCTGCTATCCTTGGTGCCAGTGTTAATGCCTAACAGATCGTAGGGCGGGCACCAGCCGGTTACCACGGTGGCAATCAATAAAACACCAGCCACCAACGCGATGATGCCGAGGGTTCCTTCCAAAAGACCAAGCGGCCAGGCTGCAATTGCCGCAATTCCGATAATAGCGCGAATGGTCCGGTCCGCGGTTCCCATATTCGGTTTCATGATTCTCTCCCGTACCTGGTAAAGATAACGACTGCGAGGGAAATCCCCGCAGCCGCCCTACTATAACCTAGTTTGCAGGTTCGACGGTTGCGTTATCGGCAGTCGGAACCGGGGCGAAGTAACCGCCCATGTTCATCATGTTAAACATCGGCTGCATCGATTGCGGATTCATCATCCAGTTAACGCGCGGCGTATACCAGCTGGGATCAGCGAGTGACGTAATCGGCTGGTAAAACGCCGGGTTCGCCATCGCGTTCATCCAGCGCGTGTAATAAGCGGGATCAGCCATCTGCATCATCGGCTGGTACATCGCTGGATTCATCGGCGCCATCATCCATGACATGTACATATTGGGATTCATGAAATATCCCATGGCACGGCTCATTTTATTGAAATCGGTCATACCGTTCATCCAGGTGTCCCACATGACCGGTTCGGTGGCGCACTTGGTCATAACGTGAATCGTGCGCGGATCGTTAACCACGGCCATCAGCTTCATGAACTTGGCCGGATCCGCCATGGTCTCCGCCATCACCTCCATATCGGTGAATGCTTTCAGCTGGGGCCTAATCGCGTCAAACTCGGATGCGTCCGTCGCTACACACTGTCCGTAATATTGCTTGGCAAGCTCGAACTTGTGTTCAGAGGCGTTTGCCTGGTCCTGGCTAGCGACAGATACCGAACTAACCGCGGTAAAACCTAATACCACTATAGTTGCCGTTACTGCGGCAATCTGATTTCTTAAACTCATAGTTATTAACCCTCAAGTTATCCTCAAAAATGGTATTTACATTATATAATTATTGTCTAATATACTAATATTCCATCGGGGATAGACCTCCGACGCATTCGGGTAAGTCGGTAAAACCTTCGTCTACAACTGATTCCCAGGTCGCCTAATGGGTTGGGGCGACCGAAGGTAATTCCATGATAAACTGCACTCGATGACGCGGGATGCGTCCAGCAGATAGCTTCTACAAGGTCTGCATCATTATTTGAGAAAGGATTCTGACATGTCACTGACCCAGCTTAAAACTCGCGCCCAACTGGGCATGCAGGCACCCGAAGTTCGCGTCGAGGTGCACATTTCCAATGGCCTGCCGACTTTTACCGTGGTCGGACTCCCCGAGACCGCAGTGCGCGAGGCGCGCGACCGGGTGCGTTCGGCGATTCTCAACTCCCGTTTCGAATTTCCAGCCCGACGCATAACCGTCAACCTCGCGCCCGCCGACCTGCCGAAGGAAGGCGGTCGATACGACCTGGCGATTGCGCTCGGAATCCTGGCAGCTTCAGAACAGATCAATACGACTGCACTGACAAACACCGCGTGTTTTGGTGAACTGGCATTGAGTGGCGAGTGCTGTCCGATCAAGGGCTTGCTGCCGGCGTTGATCGCAAGTAAAAAAGCCGGGCAATCCGTGATCATTCCGACAAAAAATTGTCCCGAGGCGGCCCTGTTACGCGATTTACCGATACAGCTTGCAACCTCGCTGTCCGAAATTTGCAGCAGCCTGAATGGCGGCGGAACCTTGTCCCGGGTTGATCCCTTGCAACCCTCAAGGCCTTGTTGTGAGAGCCTTGATCTAGCCGATGTTTACGGTCAGCACAGGGGCAAGCGAGCGCTCGAAATTGCGGCTACCGGTGGTCACCATATGCTGATGATGGGACCACCGGGAACCGGTAAAAGTATGCTGGCGCAACGTTTGAATACGATTCTGCCGCCCATGAGTGAAGATGAAGCGATGGCCAGCGCGACGATACGTTCGGTTTGCCAGCTGCCGGTAAACCCGGATAACTGGCTGCAGCGACCATTCCAGTCCCCGCACCACACCGTTTCCGGCATCGCCCTGGTGGGCGGTGGCAGAAATCCGCGACCCGGCGAGATCTCGCTGGCCCATAATGGTGTATTGTTTCTCGACGAGTTGGCCGAGTTTGATCGCCGTGCAATCGAGGTCCTACGTGAACCGCTCGAAACCGGGCGCATACATATTTCGCGCGCCTCCGGAAAGGCTGATTTCCCGGCACAATTTCAGCTCATCGCGGCGATGAATCCCTGCCCCGGGGGCTGTGATTCGATTCAGGTCTGTGACTGTTCGCCGGAGCAATTGAATCGATATCGAAATAAACTATCTGCGCCATTGCTGGATCGTATCGACATCCAGATCGAACTGGCCCGGATCGAGCACCGACAACTGATTGTCGAGCAACAAAAAACGGTAGAAACCAGCAGCGAAATTCGGGAACGCGTCGCGGTGGCCCGCGACCTTCAGTTGGCACGCCAGGGATGCATCAATGCCCACCTCGGAAACCAGGAACTCATCAGGGTGTGTCGTCTCGGCCGCAAGCCTGAACGAATCCTGATCACCGCTATCGATAAGTTACGTCTGAGTACCCGGAGTTATCACAAACTCCTCAAGCTGGCGCGAACCATCGCCGACCTGGCCGCTGCAGAACAAATCTCCGAATCACATATCGCCGAAGCGATTTCCTATCGCAGGCAAGATAAGCGCCACCTATAAAAAAGCGGAGACCTGCTCCGCTTTATTGATCACTGCTTACGGGGAGGATCCGATGTTACTTCGATTCGGCCAGGATATACTCGATGGTGGCACGGATCTGGTCATCGCTGAACTGCGACCCGCCGCGTGGGGGCATCGCCCCGATTCCATTGATCGCCGAGGAAATCATTGCATCGAGACCCTTGCCAAGGCGGGTTTTCCACGCCGCCGCGTCACCGATTTTAGGTGCACCCGCCGCACCGGTTGAATGACATGCGAGGCAAGCACTCTGGTAGAGTTGATCGGGTGATTTATCCGCCGCATTTCCTGTCGCTGACGCAACGGTCATACTCGAACGCATCTTTTCGAGGGAAACAACTGGCTGCAGGCGCATTGTCATGTCTTCCACGGTATCTGCCGGTTTTACCACCACCTCTTCATCACTGTGTTGCCCAATCACAACCTCTCCGATAAAAACTGCGAGCAGCAACAAACCTCCGAGGACGGTTATATTACGAGGCGAAAAAGTTTCGACTTGAGCTTCACTCACGGGTTGTCTCCAGGAAAAGGACGGGTTCAGAAACGCTGGGCATTATCGTCCAAAAGCAGGCAATTCGCAAAAATTATTTGGCGATCCTGTCTAAACAGTGCACCTATGGTTTACAATCACGGCCCAGCCCTGACAGGGTTCTCAGGAAATTCGATGCGCTCGTAGCTCAGATGGATAGAGTGTTGGCCTCCGAAGCCAAAGGTCGTGGGTTCGATTCCCGCCGAGCGCGCCATTTTTCCCCGTCAATGCGGGCCTGGCTGTTTTCAGCTTGGGCGTTACGAAACGGCTTAATTATTTATCGCGCCTATGCGAGCGCAGTAGTTCAAAATGCAAAAAAAACCCACCCTTATAAGGGTGGGTCAAATATCAGTCAAAACCTGAGGAGGAGGAGGGGGTTTTAACTTATTCACCGGCTCTGCATTTCCGCCGCACCGGCAATGATGCAATACTATCGACGAAACTGTTACAATAACAGTTACAGTTTTTTTAAAATTCTTACAATACAGTTGGCCACTAACATGACAGTTTCGCGCCCTGAAACCTACAAATACGACCAGGTATCGCGCTATATCAGCGAATTGATCGAGAAAGGAGAACTCAAACCCGGCGATAAAGTGCCATCGCTGCGCAAGCTCAGCAAGCAGCTCGGGGTCAGTATAGCGACGGTAACCCAGTCCTATGTCAACCTCGAGGACCAGGGCGTGTTAACCGCGAAACCGCAATCCGGATTCTACGTCAACAACCTCGACGACCAGATAAACGATATCGCCAAATCGACCACAACCGGGCGCCAGGCGCGTCGGGTGCGT
Organism: Gammaproteobacteria bacterium; assembly: GCA_029862005.1. Lineage (NCBI taxonomy): Bacteria > Pseudomonadati > Pseudomonadota > Gammaproteobacteria > Gammaproteobacteria bacterium. The sequence continues at coordinate 171,865 of JAOTYD010000004.1, forward strand.
TTCGGTGAACTTTTCGAAGAAGTGTTTCGTAACGCGAACGATCCTCGCATAACCCCGTTTGGTACCTCGAATCCGTCGATGGATTTCATGCCGGTCAAATCGCTGACCCGGGCCACGCGCAGCATCGTCAGCCGTTACCCTCAAAAAAGCATGGACTACCTGTTTCCGCCCGGAGATCGCAAACTACGCGAACAGATTGCACAGCAATACGCGCATACCCACACCCGTATCAGCGCAGACGATGTCATTATCACTTCGGGTGCGACCGAAGCCCTGTCCATCAGTCTGCGTACCGTGGCGAAGCGAGGTGACATCATCGCCGTCGAATCCCCCACTTACTTTGCCGTTCTTCGCATGATCGAGCAGATGGGAATGCTGGCGGTTGAAATAGAAACCGATCCCGTTACCGGGTTGAACCTGGAAGCGCTCGAAGAAGCCTTTGACACCATGGATATAAAAGCGGTTATGGCATCTCCGAATACCAACAATCCTTTGGGTTGCCAGATGCCGGAAGAAAACAAACGTGCGCTGGTTAACCTGCTGGCCGAACGCAATATCCCCTTAATCGAGGATGACGTCTACGGCAGCGTCTATTTCGGCGACAAACCGCCCCGCCCCGCCAAGTCCTACGACCTCAACAACATCGTTTTGAGCTGTTCATCCTTTTCCAAAACCCTGGCGCCGGGTCATCGAGTCGGCTGGGTTATTGCGGGTCGCTATTACAAGAAATTTCTACAGTATAAACAAGCCTGGTCTTCGGCCACGTCATCGATCAACCAGCTCGCTTTAGCCGAGTTCCTGAGCAGTGGGCAATACGACCGGCACCTGGTACGCCTGCGGTTGGCGATGCGCGAACAGGTCGAGCGCGGTCGATTCATGATTGCCAAGAACTTTCCCGAAGGCACGTGCGTTTCGCACCCTCACGGTGGCAACGTACTCTGGGTGGAAATGCCCCAGGGTTGTGACAGTATCGATATTTTCAATCGCGCACTAGAGCACAATATCGCGATAACCCCGGGAATTCTGTTTTCGGCAACCCGAGGTTTCCGCAATCATCTGCGCATCAACTGCGGTTCTCCGTGGAATGAAGCCAACGAAAATGCGCTCAAGACCCTCGGGCAGATTGTCTGTAAATGTCGTAGCGGCTAGTTCGCCCGCTGCTCGATCGACTCGCTCAACTGCAGCCATTCCTCTTCCGCCTGGGCCAGCAGTTTGCTGTTTTCGGCCTGTGCCGTCAGGTTCGCATTTAAGCTTTCGCGATTTTCCGCATCATATATCGTGCTGTCACCGAGCTCCTGCTCAAGGCTTTCTTTAACGGCGCATAGCCGGGCAATATTTTTTTCTATCCGGTTCAGCTGGTTCAACTGCGCCTTGTGCTGACGACGAGCCCGCTGGGGATTCCTGGTAGCCGTAACAGGTGCAACCTGGCCGCGTGACTTGCGCTGTGCCAGCCACGACGGGTAGTGATCGAGGTCCTGCTCGAAGTGCTGCAGCATGCCATCATCCACTAGCCAGAGGTCATCGCAAACACTGCGCAACAGGTGGCGATCATGCGACACCAAAATGACGCTGCCTTCAAAACCCTGTAATGCCTGGTTCAGTGCCAGGCGCATTTCCAGATCCAGGTGATTAGTTGGCTCGTCCAGTAGCAGTAAGTTGGGGCAGCGCCAGATCAACAAGGCCAGAACCAGCCTGGCTTTCTGGCCGCCAGAGAAGGTTTTTACGGCCTGCAGAACCTTATCACCCCGAAAATTGAATCCCCCGAGGTAAGACCTGATTTCACGCTCGCTCAATTTAGAGTCTAGCCGTTGCATCGTCAACAGTGCATGTGCTTCGAGGTCGAGCTGCTCAACCTGGTGTTGCGCAAAATAACCAACCTGCAAATCTTTTGCACGGGTAACGGTTCCTTCGAAGGGCTGCAGTTCGTTTGCCAGCAGCTTTATAAATGTGGACTTGCCGGCACCGTTTAAACCCAGCAGCCCAATACGCTCGCCGGGAATCAGTGAAAACTCGATATTCCGAAGCACGGTTTTATCGGCATAACCGGTTGCTACCCGATCCAGCTTGAGTAGCGAAGTTGGCATTGCCCTGGGCTCTCTAAACTCGAAATGAAAGGGTGAATCGATATGCGCGGGTGCGATAATTTGCATTTTTTCCAGCGCCTTGATTCGACTTTGAGCCTGTCGGGCCTTGGTTGCCTTGGCGCGAAAACGTTCGATGTAGCGCTGCATGTGCGCGATGCTCTGCTGCTGCTTTTGATGGGCGGCCTGCTGCTGCGCCAGACGCTCGGCCCGCTGTATTTCAAAAGCAGAGTAATTGCCACGATACAGCTTGATATGCTGATTCTCGATATGGGCCACGACATTAACGACAGCATCGAGAAAGTCACGGTCGTGCGAAATCAGTAGCAACGTCCCGGGGTATCGTTTCAACCATTGCTCGAGCCATATCACCGCGTCCAGGTCGAGGTGGTTTGTGGGTTCGTCCAGCAACAGCAGGTCCGAACGACACATCAGCGCTCGCGCCAGGTTGAGCCGCATGATCCAGCCACCGGAGAAACTGTTGAGCGGTCGCTGATGATCGGCCTCACCAAAACCGAGACCGGCCATTAAGCGTGCCGCACGACTGGTAGCCTGGTAGCCGTCAATTTCCTGCAGGCGTTCATGACAGCCTGCAATCATGGAAGCATCCGCCTCGATCTCGGCCTGTGCGAGCCGGGTCTCGATTTGTCTTAACTCCTGGTCACCATCAATGACATACTCAAGCGCGATGCGTGAACTCAAATGAGTCTCTTGCTCAACCGCTGCGACTGACCACTCCTGTGGCATAAAAAATTGTCCCTGGTCGGCTGACAATTCACCACTGATCAGTGCAAACAACGATGATTTGCCGCATCCATTCGCACCGGTAATGCCCACCTTCTGGCCCGGGTAAACTTTGAGGTCGACCGCCTCGAACAACAGCGTGGTTGAACGCCGCAGCGATAGATCCGAGAAATTAAGCACTATCGAGTCTCTTGATGTCCAATTGATCGCGCACGTCGACCACGATTACTTCCGATTTACAAAATAGGGTAAGATACCACCCTGGGCTGCAGGAAGTTAACCCGAGATAACAAAAATGAACCTAGAAAAATACTATACCCTGGACGGCTCCAGACTCTCGTTTACCCGACAACAGGCAAGCGATTTTGCAAAATCGGTCGCCGGTGACTTTAATCCGATACACGATGTCGATTCCAAACGGTTTTGCGTACCCGGTGATTTGCTGTTCTCGATTATCGTACATCACTACGGATTGCGCCAAATCATGGGCATTTCGTTCTCGGGCATGGTAGGTGATGACATCACGCTAATCCTGCCCGAGGTAAACACCCGTGAAATATCGATTTACGATGAGCATGATAAAAAATATCTCGGTGTTTCCACCAATGGAGAACAAAGCCTTGATGAAGGCCTCATCGAATCTCTAACGGCCAGCTATGTCAGGTTTTCAGGCGAAACCTTTCCGCACGTGCTGGTGCCACTGATGAAAGAAAACAATGTCATGATTAATACCGAACGACCGCTGGTCATCTATGACCACATGAGAATTTCGCTGGACCGGCTCGACATCGATTCGGTTAACCTCTCACTGAGCGAAAGCATTTTCAGGCTCTATGGCAAACGTGGCGATGTTGCCCTTAACTACGACTTGAGTTGTAACGGAGAAGTAGTGGGTAAAGGCCAGAAGAAAATGGTACTGAGTGGTTTACGGGAATACGACCAGGCCAGTATTGATGAACTGATCGCAACTTACAACGCACGCAAAAACCATTATACCCACACCGATCAGTAACGGCGCACAAAGGTCAGATAACCCCCGGCCTGCCCCCCTGACTGCAAAACAATCCGAATGAAGGCTGTCGGCTCGGTGTAATAATCGAAGCGGATACCGTGACTTACCGGCTCGTCGTTTTCAAAAACGGCGGTACCGTTGTCGTCGCTGATGTCGCCATCGATGTTATGATAGGCAGCAAACGGACTCACCCCGAAGTTTGCAAAACGAATATTGAGGTCGATCTGAACACTGGTTTCATCCCAGTCTATGTCGGCAGGATCATCGTCATCATTGTCGTCACCGGTGTTGTAGCTGTAATTGAATAACCCGTATAGCGATACACTTTTGCTGATGCTTATTTCCTGTCGCAGATAAATCTGGAGATACTCAGCGTCAAATTTTCGGTTATTGGCACTGCCATCGCCAACCACTCGCATGCTGATATATCCGATGCCAACGCCAACGGCTAACCCAGTCTCTGTTTTTTCCTCAACCTGGATGCTGATACCGTCGATCTGCGCTTCGCGCAGTCCGTCATCGAATTCCCAGTCAGAATCGACGTTTGCAAGTTCCGCGGCAACGCCAGTCCAGTCAGCGTGGGCGAGTCCGGTAAATAGGGAAAGCACTACCAGGAACTTGATTCGCATCAGCAACAACCTACGCTCCTTGTAATTCGCCGGTCACTATAAAACACCAATTCGGCGCAACTGATCCGCGTCACTTATTCTTTCGCACTCTGTCGTAATCCAGGCTTCTACTTCGTTTATGATGTCATCCGGTTTCTTGTTTTCCGGTGCAATAGGTTTACCGATGACGACATGGATGGTGCCCGGCCATTTAATCCAGCTGTGTCGTGGCCAGAATTCTCCCGCGTTGTGTGCTATTGGCAGCACTGAATACCCGGTTCTCTGGGAAACAATGGCGCCACCGAGTTTGAACGGTTTCTTCTGCCTGGGTAATACGCGCGTACCCTCGGGAAACAGCATCAGGATCCGTCCCCGGTCCATGTGATACTGGCTTTCCTTGATCAACTGATTGATTGCCTTGCGGCCGGTGCCCCGATTCAGCGCTATCGCATCCATCGCTTTCAAAGCCCAGCCGAAAAAAGGAATCCAGGTCAATTCGCGCTTGACCACCCAGACGAGTGGCCTGAAAAAGCTTTGTATAGCGATTGTTTCCCAGGTAGAGCCGTGTTTGCTCATCACGATAAATCCATGATCGGGAATATTCTCAAGGCCTTCTACGGAACAATTCAGGCCGCAAATGACACGTAAACACCACAACGTGTAAGCAATCCAGAATCTGACTATACCGATACGAAAACTGAGCGGCATAAAAAAGGCAAGCGAAACGATGCTCGCGCAAATCAGCAGGACCGGCAGGAAAGTAATCCAGAATAAAGTCGAGCGCAGGACCAGCCAAAATTTGTATAGCGGATTCGGCACCTTTTAAATCTACCTGCGGCGCAGGGTATTTCGAACGAAGTGAGCCAGGTCATCGTAAACCGGCACATCGAGAGCTTCGGGATAGTTCTGCATGACGTACTCCCCCTTACCTGTTCGCACCAGCACCGGTTTCGCATTCGCCATTTTGGCCGCCCGAATATCACTGATATCGTCACCCACCAGCGGCGTTTGCGATAAATCGATTTCGAACTGCTGGGCAATCTGGAACAGTAATCCGGGCTTAGGTTTACGGCAAATGCAATTCGCTTCCGGTCCGTGCGGGCAATAGAAGATGCCGTCGACGCTGGCGCCCCGGGCTTCCAGCAGGCGCTGCATCTTGGCGTATGTTTGCGCCAGTTCATCTTCCGTATAAAGGCCGCGAGAAATACCCGAGTGGTTGGACGCGATCGCGACCAGATAACCCGCCTTCTTCAGTCTCTTGATAGCCTCGATACTGCCCGAAATCGGATCCCAGCCATCAACGGTGGTTACATCATCATCCGCCACGTGGTTGATGACGCCATCTCTGTCCAGGATTACCATTTTAGCCAATCGAATCTCCTCTCCGACAAAGGATTCTCAGGACTTTATCCGCGAGAAGTCAGCAACCAGGCGGAAACTTTGCAACAGTTGATCGAGTAGTGCAAGCCGGTTGTTTTTTAACGCTGTATCTTCAACCATAACCATGACATCGTCAAAAAACGTATCAACAGCCGGTCTGAGTTCGGCAAGCTGCTCCAGTCCCTGCAGGTAGGCCCCCTGGGAAACCTGTTTTGCGACTGCGTCCCTGAGCGCCTGGAGCTGCTTGAAAAGCTGTTGCTCGGCACTCTCCTGCAACAGATCTGCATCGACCTCGAGCTCGGTATGTTCCTGCTTTTTGAGAATGTTACTAATGCGTTTGTTGGCCGCGGCCAGTGCCGATGCCGCTTCGTGACTTTGGAATTCCTGTACCGCCCTGATGCGTAAATCGCAATCGTAAAGCATGCCGGGTCGATTATAGGCAACAGCATCGACGACATCGAAACCAATATTCTGTTCCTGATAATAGGCTCGTTGACGATCAAACACGTATTCGATGACTTCTCCAATCGCCGCTTTCGCATCTATTTGCCTGGCATAACCGTCGGCCGCAACCTGGCACAGATCGACCAGGTCCAGGTTCAATTTGTTTTCGACGATAATACGCAGCACGCCAAGTGCGGCTCGACGCAACGCAAACGGATCCTTATCGCCACCGGGTTTTTGACCAATCGCAAAAATCCCGATCAGACTATCGAGACGATCAGCGAGTGCAACTGCCTGTGCAATGGGAGCCTGTGGTACCCGGTCACCCGCATGTCGAGGCCAGTAATGCTGCTCTATTGCCTCACACACCGACTGTTCTTCCTGCTGATACTGGGCATAGTAGCGCCCCATCACACCCTGTAGCCTGGGAAACTCGCCCACCATATCGCTCATCAGGTCGGCCTTGCAAAGGTCCGCAGCGCGACGCACCAGGTCCTGGTCTGCTCCGGAGAAACTGGCAATGTACTTGGCCAGTCGGATAATCCGGTTGGTCTTGTCTGCGACGCTACCCAGTTTTTCCTGGAATATAACCGTATCTAGACGAATTCGCATCACGTCCAGCCCCTGTTTCTGATCCTGTGCGAAGAAGAATCCGGCATCGGCAAAGCGTGGGCGAATGACACGTTCATTGCCACTGGCTACCACTTCGGGTTTACGGCTATCGACGTTGGCGATTGCAATAAAATGTGGCAGCAACTCACCATTGCCGTCGAACAGCGCAAAATACTTCTGGTTTTCCTGCATCGTTGTCACCAGCACTTCTACCGGTAGCTTCAGAAATTCGACATCAAACTCGCCACAGACTGAAACCGGGTACTCGACCAGAGCGGTAACCTCGTCCAGCAATGCGTTATCAATGTTTGCTACCCCATCAAGTCGCGCTGCGGCCTGCTCGACCAGATCACGGATGGTGTCACGACGCCGTTCGAAACTGGCGATGACCAGACCCTGTGAAAGCAATACCTGTTCATAGTCAGCCGCACAGGTTATTTCCAGGGGTTCGGGAGCGTGGAAACGATGCCCGAAACTATGGTTACCGGAGTGCAGGCCAAAGATCTCGGCATCGACGAACTCGCTCCCAATCATCATCAACAGCCATTTAACCGGTCGTACAAAAACCTCGCTGCGTTCTCCCCAGCGCATGCGTTTTGGAATCGGCAGACTGGTCAGCGCGCTTGTTACCAGTTCGGGTAGCAATTCCATAAGGCTGCTACCGGCCTGGTTCTCGGAAAAATACAGCCAGCTGCCCTTTTCAGTTTTGCGTTGCTCAAGCTTTTCAATATCAACACCGCAAGATGCAGCGAACCCAAGCGCCGCGCGCGATGGTTTGCCGTCAGCGTCAAAAGCCGCGTCAAGCGCCGGGCCGCGTTTTTCTATCAGCTGTTCAGCCTGCTGCAGCGGTGTATCCCTTAACAGCATTGCCAGACGTCGCGGGGTTGCAAATACTTCAACAGAACCCGGCGCCAGGCCATCGTCGGTCAGGGCCTGCACTACCAGGGCGGAAAGATTCTGCGCCAGCGACTGCAGCGCCCGTGGCGGTAATTCCTCGGTCCCGATTTCGATCAGGCAATCGCTATTCATCGACCGGGTCCTTTTGAATCAGTGGGAATCCAAGCGCTTCACGCGAGTCGTAATAGCATTCAGCCACGCTGCGGGACAGACCGCGCACCCTCAGAATAAAACGTTGCCGCTCGGTTACCGAGATCGCGTGCCGGGCATCCAGCAGATTAAATGTATGCGATGCTTTCATGACCTGCTCGTAGGCGGGCAGTGGAAGTTTTTTCTCGACCAGTAGTTGGCATTGTGATTCACATACATCGAACCAGTGAAACAGTGCATCCGTATCGGCCAGTTCGAAATTATAGTGCGATTGCTCAACTTCGTTTTGACGATAGATATCACCATAGGTCACGACGCCCTGAGGTCCACGACCCCAGACCAGGTCAAAAATACTGTCGACACCCTGCAGGTACATTGCCAGGCGCTCGATACCGTAGGTGATTTCACCGGAAACCGGGTGACATTCGAGACCACCGACCTGCTGGAAATAGGTAAACTGACTGACTTCCATGCCGTTCAGCCAGACCTCCCAGCCAAGGCCCCAGGCACCGAGTGTTGGCGACTCCCAGTCGTCCTCGACGAAGCGAATATCATGCACCAGCGTATCGAACCCGAGCGCAACCAGGGAGCCAAGATAAAGATCCTGGAAATTGTCGGGTGATGGTTTTAACAATACCTGGAACTGAAAATAATACTGTAACCGGTTGGGATTTTCGCCGTAGCGTCCGTCGCTGGGTCGTCGACTTGGTTGCACGTAAGCAGCACGCCAGGGTTCCGGACCGATCGCGCGAATAAAGGTTGCAGGGTGAAAGGTACCGGCACCGACCTCCATATCGAGCGGCTGCATGATGACGCAGCCTTGCTCGGACCAATAATTCTGCAAGGTCTGGATCAAGCCCTGGAAGCTACTCAAATCGGTTGCTGGCAACTCGCTCATTTAAATCATGGATCAAAAGTGCATGATTATAGCTAACTGGCGTTTTTTACTCATTCATTTTCCTGCCTTATTGTGTTGTGTTTGTAAGCGACTATGATAGCGCACATGCAGAACATCATTGGCCAATGGCTGGCTAGCCTGAAACATTACATATTGATGTGCCTGCTGCTTTCAAGCCCGGAACGCCTGCCCTACAATCTTTATTGTGTCGCGCTTACCGCGATCAGTTATTTCATGATCGGACTGCTGCTGGTCGATGAGCAACGCAGCTATTCGGTCGTATGCGCACAGATTTTACTGGAACTCGGGATGCTGGGCCTGATCGCCTACTGGGGACTGCGCTGGAAAAAGGCTCTCGAACGATTGCTGCAAACTTTCTCGGCCCTACTCGGGGTCAACATGATTATCACCGCGGTCACGATTCCCGTTTATCGCGCCGTAACGCAAAACGGAACCGATGTTGATAGCCTGCTGATCTACGTCACCCTGGCAATTCTTATCTGGAACCTGGCGGTTTTGTCCCTGATCTTTAAGCGTGCTTTTACGATCTCGACCCATCTTTCAGCTATGATATCTTTTAATTACTTCGTGCTTTATCAATTCATCGTTATCTGGTTTTCCTGGTGAAGGTTTATATTCTTGGAATTTGCGGCACCTTTATGGCCGGCATAGCTCAACTGGCGCGTGAGCTCGAGTATGACGTCGCCGGTTCTGATGCAAACGTTTATCCACCGATGAGTACCCAGCTGGAACAGGCCGGGATCGAACTGCACCATGGCTTCGATGCCGGGCGGCTACCCGGGGATTGCGACATGTTCATCATCGGTAACTCGATTACGCGTGGTAATCCCCAGTTTGAAGCCATACTCGAGCGTGGTTTACGCTACACGTCGGGTCCGCAGTGGCTTTATGAAGCAGTTCTGCAGCAGCGCTGGGTGCTGGCGGTTGCCGGCACTCATGGCAAGACCACGGCCAGCAGCATGCTCGCCTGGATACTCGAAGATGCCGGACTCGATCCCGGCTACCTGATCGGTGGCATCTGCCAGAACTTTTCGCAATCAGCCAGGCTCGGCAGCGATCCATTCTTCGTGATCGAGGCAGATGAATATGACTCGGCACTTTTCGATAAACGCTCAAAATTCATTCACTACCACCCGCGCACGTTGATTTTGAACAACCTCGAGTACGATCATGCCGATATCTTTGAAGACCTGGCAGCAATCAAGCGACAGTTTCATCACCTCGTGCGTACGCTACCCGCGAGCGCACTGGTCATTGTTAACCAGGATGATGAAGCGCTGCGGGAGGTAATGGAGATGGGGTGCTGGAGCCAGCAGACGAATTTCTCTGTAGTTGATCGAAACGCCGATTTCTTTCTCGATGCGCAAAGCAGGCTGCATCACGGTGACAACAGTTACCGTCTGCGATTGTCACAATCCGGGCAGTTCAACGCGTTGAATGCCGGCGCCGCGATTATCGCCGCCCACCATGCCGGCGTGGCGATCGAGACTTCGCTGGAATCCATGCGCAAATTCGTTGGTGTCAAGCGTCGCCAGGAAGTGATTGCACAAATAAACGGTGTAACCATTGTCGATGATTTTGCCCATCACCCGACCGCAATCGCGTTGACTCTGGATGCCTTGAAAGGAAGCACTGCCGGTCGCCTGATTGCGGTGCTGGATATTCGTTCCAACACGATGAAGATGGGCGTACACGGAACCGGGCTTGGACGGTCATTGGCTGCCGCCGACCTTGTTTTAGTTTGCGAAAATCCCGATTTAGACTGGGATATCGCGGAAATTGCAGAATCTGCCGCTACAATAGTAGAGATAAAAACCGATTCACAACAGGTGATCGATTACCTGTCGCAAAATTGTGAGCCGGGAGACCAGGTCGTTATCATGAGCAATGGCGGTTTTGAGAATATTCATCGCCGTCTTATTGAGGCGCTGCAGAACTAGAAATCGGGTATGTCCGAGAAATCACAAAGACCAACCAAAATCGCCAAGTACGAAATCAAACGTCGCATCGGCCGGGGTTCGATGGGTGTTGTCTATGAAGCTTTCGATCCTTTCGTGCAGCGTACCGTTGCGATCAAGGTTGCCCATTCGGCCAGTGACATGGATACCGCTACCAGGCAAAAATTGCGCGAAGGTTTTTTTGCCGAAGTCTATAGCGCCGGACGCATGCACCATCCGTCGGTTATCAGCGTATATGATGCCGGACAGGAGAATGATCTCAACTATATCGTGATGGAATTCGTCGACGGGATGACGCTGCAGGAATACGTCACAGGAGACAGGGTACTGACCCCGAACCAGGTTGTCGATGTCATCTATCAATGCGCCAAGGGTCTCGATTACGTGCATCGCGAGGGCATCATCCATCGCGACCTGAAACCCGGCAACATCATGCTCAGCAATGATGGCCAGGTCAAAATAATGGATTTCAGTATCGCGCACGTCGATGTCGGTTTTGAAGGTCATGACACCGAAGTACAGGGATCGCCGATGTACATGCCTCCCGAGCAACTGTCCGAAGAAAAACGACTGGTGGCACAATCGGACATCTATTCACTGGGTGCCGTGATGTATGCGTTGTTAGCCAAAAAGGCCCCTTACAAGGCTGGCAGCCTGGAGTCCCTGATTTACAAAATCAGTAACCTCGATCCCGAACCGATCATGGAATTGAATCCCGAGGTACCCCAACACATCGCCGAAATTGTCGAGAAGGCGATGCAAAAAATCATTTACGATCGCCATGAAACAGCCTATCTGCTCGCCACCGAACTGAGCAATGCTTTTGGGCGGTTGCGCGGAGTTGGCGAACGCATCGATATGCAGGAAAAATGGAAGACGTTGCGATACCTCGCCTTTTTCAAGGATTTCAGTGATGATCAGATTACCGAGGTTGTCAATGCCAGCGAATGGACCGACTTCAAAAAAGGCGAGGTCATCGTGACCGAGGGAGAACAGGAAACGGCCTTTTTCATCATTGCCAAGGGTGGCGTCGAGGTGGTCAAGAATGACAAGGTCGTCGGCTTGATGAAACAGGGTGATTGTTTCGGTGAAATCGCTTTCCTGACACGACAGCCTCGCAATGCCACCATCGTCGCGCGTACCGATGTTTCATTGATGAGAGTGAGTGCTTCGTTAATGGAACAGGCATCCATCGAAACACAGTTGCGTTACTACCGCATCTTCCTGGAAAATCTGATCGCGCGTCTTTCCCAGGCAACTGATAAACTGGTCGAGGCTGAAATCACAATTACCGACCCATGATCCCTAAAGTGGTTACTTTGGCGATGACCGGAGCATCCGGCGCCGAATATACATTACGATTGTTTGAATGTTGCCTGCAGAAAAATATACAGGTGCAATTTATCACCTCGCAGCCTGGGCAGATCGTACTGGGCATGGAGACCGAATTGAAGCTGAGTGGTTCTCCTCAAAAGATGCAGCAAAAGCTCGCTGACTATTTCAACGCCGATCCCGCATTGATCAGCGTTTACTCAAAGGATCAGTGGACGGCACCGCCAGCCAGCGGCTCCTCGGTTGCTGATGCGATGGTCGTCTGTCCATGCAGTATGGGTAGCCTTGCATCGATTGCGGTCGGCAGCAGCGAAAACCTGATTCATCGTGCAGCCGATGTCGCTATCAAGGAACGACGGACCTTGATCCTGGTACCGCGCGAAACACCTTTTTCCAGCATTCACCTCGAAAACATGCTTAAACTGTCTCGCCTCGGAGTCGTTATTTTGCCGCCCAACCCGGGCTTTTACCATGGTGCAAAATCCGTCGCCGAACTGGTTGATTTTATTGTCGCTCGCATACTCGACCAGCTCGGTATCGATAATGACCTGTCCCCGCGCTGGGGTAACTAAACCGGCAACAAAGCGATGACGCAACATGGCTGAGATCCCACTGTTCCCCCTGACAACCGTCCTGTTGCCGGGAAATACGCTGGAACTTAAAATTTTTGAAACCCGATACCTCGACATGATCGCAAGCTGCATGCGCGAGAACAATCCCTTCGGCGTGGTACTGATTCACAACGGGGATGAAACCGTTATCAATGCAGAAATTTATTCGGTTGGCACGACTGCGATTATCAGCGACTGGGAAAATCGCGCCGACGGCCTGCTCGGAATTACCGCCCTGGGTGTCGAGCGTTTTGAAATACTATCCACCCATACTCAGCAGGACGGCCTGACAATGGCGGAAGTCGCGATACTGGATGAAGACAGCATGCCAGAAATGCCCGAGCAGTTTGCCTACATGCTCGAGCTGCTGAATCATGTCAGTGCACACGAGGGTCGAATTCGCGATGATGACCAGAGCTTTTGTTCGATTCTTTACCAGCTGATTTATCAGCTACCGCTGGAAGCGGCGTTGAAACAGCGCCTGCTGGAAATTCCGGACTGCAATGACCGTGCGGTCATTCTGCACGCCGAGCTCATAAGGCTCGGCGTAATCCAATACATCAAGCCCGAATAGGCTTATTCACCAGCGCCGGGTTCCAATTCATGGCAGGCGGGCATAAACTGCCTGGGGATCAGTTCCTTGGAGATCGCTGTGATGAAAAAATTTCTAGTTGCAACCTGCCTTTGTTTATTTAGCGCGTTAACTACTGCTGCAGAGCTCTCCGGAGTTTTCATCGACGACGAAATCGTTTCTGACGATGGCCAGACCCTCGTCCTCAACGGGATGGGCTTGCGCGAAAAATTATGGGTCGACGTGTACGTGGGTTCTCTCTACCTGCCGAAAAAGTCTCGCGATGTTGGTGAAATCCTGTCAAGACCGGGGCCCTGGCGCGTGCAGCTTGATTTCGTCTACAAGGAGGTGGCTCGTGAGAAATTGCTCGAGGCATGGCGTGAAGGCTTCGAGAAAAATCAAAGCCCTGAAACTCTGAAACAGCTACAGACGCAAATCGATCAATTCTATGCATACTTCGACACCAGCGCGCTTAAAAAGGATCGCTACGTAATCGATTACCTGCCGTCACAGGGAATTCGGATCAGCAAAAACCAGCAACAGCTGGGTTTGATACCGGGCGAGGATTTCAAGAATGCAGTGCTCGAAATATGGCTTGGTAATTACCCTGCTTCCAAGAAACTGAAAAAAGGCATGCTCGGCCTTTAGGTTTCAAAGCTCGGCAAAGGTGGACGCGGCGGCTTCCACGGTCTGTTCGATTTCCGCGGCCCCGTGCATCGCGCTGACGAAACCTGCTTCGTAAGCTGACGGGGCCAGGTAAACACCACGCTCCAGCATGCCATGAAAGAACTTTACGAACCGATCAATATCGCAGTCACTCACCTGGCTAAATCGCGTGACCTGCGGCTGGTCGGTAAAAAACAGACCGAACATCGCACCCGCCTGGTTGGCACACATGGCGATACCATTGGCATCCGCCGCTGCCAGAATTCCATGTACGAGCTGCTCGGTTCGCAAGGTTAGATCTTCGAAAAACCCGGGCCGGGAAATGATTTCGAGATTCTTTAGTCCAGCCGCCATCGCGACCGGGTTGCCCGACAGGGTACCCGCCTGGTAGACGGGACCCAACGGTGCTATCTGTTGCATAATTTCCCGTTTACCACCAAAGGCACCGACTGGCATCCCGCCGCCGATAACTTTACCCAGCGTGGTCAGGTCGGGAGCAATATCGTAGCGCGCCTGTGCGCCCCCGAGCCCGACCCGGAATCCGGTCATGACTTCATCGAATATCAGCACGCTCGAAGATCGGTCACAACACTCGCGCAGTGTTTGCAAGAAGCCGTCGGCTGGCAGGACACAGTTCATATTGCCGGCAATGGGTTCGACAATAACGCAGGCAATTTCGGCGCCAGTCTCGCTAAAGGCATGCTCAACCTGCTCGCTATTGTTGTATTCGAGTGTAATTGTGTGGTCTGCAAGTACCGCTGGAACACCGGGTGAACTCGGCACCCCGAGCGTCAGCGCACCCGAACCGGCCTTGATCAGCAGGGAGTCGGCATGCCCGTGGTAACAGCCTTCGAACTTGATGATCTTGTCGCGCCCGGTAAAACCGCGCGCAAGCCGAATCGCGCTCATTGTTGCTTCCGTACCAGAACAGGTCATGCGCACCAGGTCGATGCTCGGCATCAATTCACAAATGCGCTGCGCCAGCTCTACCTCGAGCGGTGACGGTGCGCCAAAGCTCAGTCCTTTCTGCACGGTCTCGGTAACCGCAGCGATGATTTCAGGATGCGCATGACCGCATATCATCGGACCCCAGGATCCGACATAGTCAATATAACGGCTACCGTCGACGTCAACCAGGTAAGCGCCCTCGGCGCGGTCTATGAATGGCGGTGTCCCTCCGACTGCGGCAAATGCGCGAACGGGTGAATTCACCCCTCCGGGGATAACTTCGACAGCCTGTTCAAACAGTTTTTCAGAATTGGTCATGATTCTATGAATGAAACGAATGGATTCTCACATCATACAATAAACTACGGGGATCGATCCTGGATTTCAAACCGCCGTGCGGCGACCACAATTAGCAACAGTACCGGGAGACCGAGAATCGCGGTGATCAGGAAGAAGTCAGGATAACCGACCGCATCGACGATGGATCCCGAGTAACCTCCCAGCACCTTTGGTATCAAGGTCATCAGCGAGCTGAAGATCGCGAACTGCATAGCGGTAAAGGATATGTTGGTCAGACTCGACAGAAATGCGACGAAAGCGGCGCTCGCGATTCCCGCCGACAGGTTATCCGCCGAAATGATGACGTAAAGCCAGAACATATCGTAGCCAATGCTTGCCAGCAGCATGAACAACAGGTTGGTCGCCGCTGACAGCACCGCCCCTAAAAACAATATGCGCATTACGCCGAAACGCAGCGCGAGCAAACCCCCGAGAAAGCCGCCGGCGATCGTCATCAAT